>JAWOER010000279.1:0-7627 GCA_046482655.1 Candidatus Delongbacteria bacterium
GCGACTGGTTTGTAGAAGCGGAACCGCCAATTGACCGTGCTCCCCGGCTAATACCATAGCTTGCCCGGTAACTTCCTCTATTTCCAGTCATGTAAAGAATCGAAGAAGCAAGGTTAGCTATTTTTCTAAATAAACCCCTTTTCTTAAATGTTTTAGATTCTATGAACTCAGTTTTGTATCCTTCCTTACAGTTATCACACTGGAAGATGAACTGAAATCCGGCCTCTGTGCTCTTATCCCGAAAATTACTTGTAAATGCCTTCATTGCCATAACTTTTCCTCCTTTTACTTTAGCGGTTTCCCGCACTTTAAACACTTATCTCCAATCGGCGGCTGTTCATGTCCGCATTTTTTATTTGTGCACACTACCAAAAGTCGCACATCACAATGTTCGCAGTAGTCGCCGAGAAAAGTTTCTTTCCCGCATTCCGGACAGACGGTTTTCAGTTCCAGCCCGCATCCGGCACATACTTTATAATCGCTACTGATAGGGTTCCTGCATACAGGGCACCTCGTAGGTCCTTTTGGATTTATTTTTCCGCAAAAAGGACATACATTGGAATTCGGTGGAACCAGTTTGTCACAGTATCTGCATGGGTGTTTAAATCCCGGCATATCATTCACCTCCTTTGGTTTATTTCTCTTTTTCCCATTTATCCGAATCTTCGCTTGAGTTTATATTAAACTTTAAAAGACTCTCTGCATCACTTTTCCACTGGTTTATATTTCTGTGAATTACCCTGCCAACGAAAAGCTTTCGAAGTTCCTTTAACTCCGGTATCAGAGATACGGCGGTCATGTATCTTCTGTAACAAGGTTCTGTCAGTAGCTCATCGGACAGGTAAATCGGTTCTCTGCGGAAGTTTATAGCAAGCATACAGCGGTTTATCTTTGTTATGAAATTATCTACTTTTTGGTCAAGACTTTCAAAGTCATCAAACTCGCGGTATTCCTTTCTGCCGACTATACGGAAAAAGTATGTTGCCTTCCCTCCGTTTTCACTTGAAAGGGACTCCATTGCTACAATATTGCCGGGCTCTTGGTGGTTTAAGCTGTAAATAGGAATGAGGAACCATATATACTCGCCGTTCAAGTCACCCATCAGACCTCTTTTCAAACCTATGCACATCTTCTCTTTTCTGGCCCGCTTTCGGAGAAATTCATATTCATGTTCAGATTCAAGCTCTTTTACTTTCTTTTCCATTTTTTCCCACAATTGAGGGCAGACAGTCTCTATATCACTCCTTCTGGCCGCTTTACCTTCTTTCATGAACCTTGAAACTTTTCTGACAGTTAGCGGATCGGCTTCGGGTACGAGTTCTTTAACAGTTGATTGAACCTGAAGGGAAAGTTCGTTAATTACCTTGGATAGGGCAATGGCAAAAGGATTGAAATTTTTACCCATTTTAGAGAGTGTGATTTTATCCTTGAATTCCGTGTTTACTACAAGAGTGAAATCTTTTTCAGTAATTTGTTCGAGTTCACAGTAAGGGATTCGCAGAATATCTCCCTGCCGGGGAATGATTACAATAGCACTTTCATACAACCGCAGTTTACACTGGCCTTCTAACTTTTTTTTCATACCGGTGAAAGAGAATTCGGCTTCAACCCCCGATTTCTTTATTGACTCGTTCATCAGCATATCTTTTATAATCATTTCATTGTGCAGGCTGTATAGTATCCTGAGAAAATCTTCGTATTTAAATCCTAACTGTGAAAGTGTAAGTTTCTCTTCAGAACTGAGGATAAGATGTATCTGGTAGTCGCTTGCAGATATGTCTGTAATATCTCTTAGGGTAAAATAGAGAGTTTCTCCGAATTTCGGCATAATGGAAAAACTTTCTTCTTCTAGGCGGCCTGTGGCTTCCCCATCTGTAACTTCTTCTCTGTATTTGTCAGTTAGTGTGTAGTGAAGTTTAACATCCATACTATTCTGTATTTTTATTATTCATATTATTTTGACCTCTTCTTAATTTTCGGTCAGCTTCAGAATTCCTTCAATAGTCTCAACCGCTTTCCTTCGCCGGTATTATCCGAATCAGGTTCCAAGGGTCGGGAATTATTCCCTCTCAGCTCTTTTAAGCACCCCCAGGGCCGAGTATCAATATAAAAAAAATCCTGTATTTTTGAAAGTATTATTTTTGACTTTATTTGTTTAATATACCGGCCCGGATCAAATAATCAATTTTCTTCTTTACTTTAGACCCGAATTGAGTTAAAATACTGTTATGTTGAATATTATTTGCGGTAATTTGATTTATGTTAAGATCCGTCAGGAAAAAAAAGAAGGAATCCGCTGTAAAAATTTTAAATACTGCAGTTGATTTTTTTACGACCAATATAACCACTAAGCTGATATTTTTTTTTATAGGTGTTATGCTCTGGTTCAATATTAATCTTCAAAAAGATTTTGAAATGAGTGTTGATATTCCTATCAGACTTTCCAACATCAGAGAGGGGAAAACCGTGCTTGAGCCGATACCCGATAAAGCAAGGATCAAAATCAGGTCGACCGGCAGGCACCTGCTGCTTTCTGATCTTGGTAAAGATGTTTATTTTGAAATAGACGCATCCGGAATAGAAGACTCAATGCGGATCAGGATCAATAATGATTATTTTATTAATACTTCGGGAAAAGATATTGAACCGCTATTTATTTTTCATCCGCAGGAAATAGATCTGAAACTTGACGACCTCCTTGTCAGAAAGGTACCCGTAAAGCTGAATGCAGGCTTTACGCTCGCAGCGGGATATACTACAACAGGAGAATTTGTTTTCAGTCCCGAATCCCTTACCGTCTCCGGACCTGCAGAAATAGTAAAAAAAATCAATAGCATTCCCACAAAAAAAACTGTGGACAGGGAGCTTAAAGAGGATTACTACAGGGAAGTTAAGCTTGTTAAGCAAAATCATTCCTCGCTGTCCTACACAGCTGACAAAGTAAAAGTTTATCAGAAGATAGTCAGAAAAGGTTCAAATACTTTCAAAGCTCCCGTGAGTTTGGAAAATCTACCTTCGGGAAAGAATTTTTTAATAGATCCTATTGCAATAGATATAAGTGTTACCGGTCCTGTAAATGAACTTCAGAACATCGGGGCGGAGGATTTTTCGGTAACAGCCGACGCTTCAAAGATCGACGATCTTACCGGCATGATACCTCTCACTGTCACATCCGAGATCGGTCTTGACTGGAAATATTCAACGGAAGAGGTTCGGGCAATTCTCTATTAAAGATGACGAAAATTATTTAAAGAGGAAGATTATGATAAAATACTTAACACTGATGATCCTGACCGTTATTGCTGCGTCGGGCCTGTATGCGAAAAAAACAACACTTGTCGAAATTGACGGAATCATAGATAACGGTGTTGCTTATTTTGTCGAAAGAAGCATTATGAGCGCTTCCGAATCCGGTTCAGAGATGATCATATTCGACATCAACACTCTCGGGGGCAGAGTGGATTCTGCCATAAAAATAAAAGATCATATAATAAATTCGCCTCTTAAAACAATAGCTTATATAAACAAGAGAGCGATTAGCGCAGGCGCTCTTATTTCTCTGAGCTGCGATCTTATAGTAATGGCCGAGGGGAGTTCTATCGGAGCAGCGACGGTAGTCGATCAGACAGGCGAAAAACAGTCAGAGAAATCGCAGTCCTATTTTCGATCCGAGATAGCTTCCACAGCAGAAAGAACGGGAAGAGATAAGGACATCGCGCGGGCGATGGTGGACGAAGATATCGCGATAGATGGCATTGTAGAAAAAGGAAAATTACTGACTCTTACATCCGAAGAAGCACTGGAAGTCGGGTTCTGCGATACTGTTGTCCAAAATAACGACCAGTTGTATTCCTACCTGGGTACAACAGTCTCAGAAGTCGATTTTGCAGTTATCAGCTTTGGGGAAAGGGTCGTGCGTTTTCTCACTAACCCTGTTATAAGCTCACTTTTAATGACCCTGGCTTTTCTGGGACTGATATTCGAGGTCAGAACCGCAGGCTGGGGTGTGGGGGGTACGATAGGACTTGTGGCACTTGCGCTCTTTTTTGGATCACATTATGTTATAGACCTTTTGGGCAATGTCGAGATAATATTGTTTCTTGCAGGTTCGATCCTGATAATGCTGGAAATACTTGTTGTACCCGGCTTCGGAGTTACCGGCATATCGGGTCTTATAGCTATATTAGCCTCATTTTACTTTACTCTGCTCGACAATAACCCCACCGGGAGCGATCTTATTAATGCCGGAGCCGTTCTGAGCGGTTCGTTTATTCTGACGGTCGCGGGAATTTATGTAATGAGCAAATATCTGCCTGATTCAAAATTTTTGGATTTTGTTGTAGTAAGGAATAGGCAGGAAAGAGGATGGGGAGTTAAAAATTCCAAGTATTTATTAGAATTGTCGGGTAAGAGCGGTAAAGCGGCAACTGACCTGAGGCTTAGCGGGAAGATAGAGGTAGAAGGACAAATTTATCATGCACAATCCGCAGATTCTTATATCAGCTCAGGAGAAAAAATAAAGGTATTGAAGATAGTGGGGAACAAGGTAATAGTAACAGCAGATAAATCATAAAATAAATAACTAACCAGGAGGTTAAAATGCCGACACCAGTATTAATAATCATCATAGGGATCCTGTCTCTTATAGGACTGTCGATCTTTATGTCATTCGTTCCAATTCCCTTATGGATAAACGCCTTGTTCGCAGGTGTAAAGGTCAGTCTCGGGTCTCTGATAGGAATGAGGCTGAGAAAAGTCCCGCCGACAGTTATTGTTAATGCAATGATAACTGCCACAAAGGCCGGTCTTCAGCTTACGACCAACGATCTTGAAACCCACTACCTTTCGGGTGGAAATGTGCTCAGGGTCGTAACAGCTCTTATCGCTGCCGATAAAGCTAACATAGAATTGGACTTTCAGATGGCCTGCGGTATTGATCTTGCAGGCAGAAATATTCTGGAAGCTATACAAACATCGGTAAATCCGAGGGTGATCAACGCTCCCGCAACAGGCAAGATCGGTGCCGTGGCAAAAGACGGGATACAGCTTTTTGCAAAAGCCAGAGTAACAGTGAGAACCAATATTCAGACACTGGTCGGCGGTGCGACGGAAGAAACGATCATCGCAAGGGTAGGTGAAGGCATAGTTTCTGCGATAGGTTCTTCGATCACATACAAGGCTGTACTTGAGAATCCGGATAATATTTCAAAAAAAGTACTGGAGAGAGGCTTAGATTCCGGTACGGCATTCGAAATACTTTCGATCGATATTGCGGATGTTGATGTGGGAAAAAATGTCGGTGCTGATCTTCAGGCCGATCAGGCAACTTCTGATCTGAAAGTAGCTCAGGCCAAAGCAGAAACAAGAAGGGCGATGGCCGTTGCGGAAGAGCAGGAAATGAAGGCAAGGGTCGTAGAAATGCGTTCCAAGGTCGTGGAAGCCGAAGCAGAAGTCCCCCTGGCTATGGCGCAGGCTTTCAGAGAAGGAAATCTCGGCGTTATGGATTATTAT
This sequence comes from Candidatus Delongbacteria bacterium, assembly GCA_046482655.1. Lineage (GTDB taxonomy): Bacteria > UBA4055 > UBA4055 > UBA4055 > UBA4055 > SLFX01. The sequence continues at coordinate 5,512 of JAWOER010000279.1, forward strand.
AAGATGAAGAATATTCAGGCCGATACTGCTATGAGAGACAATATTTCAGATCCGGGCGACAGCAAGTAGATCTGCAGGGGGCGGCAGATTTCTACAAAGCCGTCCCGCTTTGATCTCTTTTAAAAAAAAGTAAGAGGAGCCGGAATGGAAAATATATTTATCTTTATAATAATAATGATCATATCGTCACTTATTTCCAAGAATAAGAAAAATGCTGCAGAGAAAAATACGACCGGCAAGCCCGTGACCCGAAATAACACACATAAGAATAAGTCCGGTTTATTAAATGATATAAAACCGGTGACCGATCTGAAAGAATTTTTGGACAGATTGAACAATGAAGGTTCGAATCATGAGGGCACTTCCGATCTTAATTCTCAAAATTATGATGCAGTGGAAGATCAGTCCGAATATCAGCAACAGACGGATAATGTGCAGGATTCACAGGATACTGAACAACAGGACCGTTTAGAAGAAATGCTTCAATATTCACGCAAAAGGACCGGTGACACGGATCAGGAAATATCATTTAACGGGGAAAGAATAATAGCCGGTGAGGTGCCTTCAGAAGAATACACGAAAGAAGATACTTCCTACGATATAAAGAAAAAAGAAAACCGGTTTTCCAAAATACTTGATTCAAGATCTAAATTGAAGAACGCTATTATTGTTTCTGAAATTCTTAACAGAAGATACACATAGATCACTGAGCGGAAATTCTTTTTCCGACAGTTTTTGAAGCCCGGAAGAACAGTTTTGGTCTTTCGGGTTTTTCTTTTGAGCAATTTATGTAATTTATTTCAAACCTCAGAGGGTCGGAAAAAACATCAACAGCCACGAATCCGTGCGGACTCCACAGCCTCGGGCGCGTAATCGAACCTGTGTTAATTGCAAGCGGTCCGTCAGATCCCGCCTCCGAATAAATATGGAAAACATGAGTAGTCGCCGAAAGCACAAGGTCAGCTTTTTCCATTACCGTTTCCTTCTGCTCAGGATTCAGTTTGTCCAGCCAGTACCCGAGTCTCGAATGAGCACCGACGATAACGATATCAGAACCTGTCTTGACGATGCTGTTCAGAGTTTCAACCATAAATTCTTTTGAATCCTCTCTGAATGAAACTGAATCGTCTTTCGGCTGATCGGGATAATGAAGTGAAATGAAATGTATCTTAATGCCTTCCTGTTCGATCACTGCGTAATATTCTGAACCGTTCTCTCTGAAAAGAACATTCGGCCTCGTTTTAATATCTGTCAGATCGAACAAAGCTTTTCCCGCACCCCAGTCCGCCTGATCTTTCCCGTAGAATTCATTATCATTATCGGCAATCGTCGGGTAAAAATGTTTCCGCCACCATTTGTTTCCTTCAATAAATTCAATGAACTTATTATTCGTACCCCTTTTCACATGATCTCCCATGCCCAAAACGAACGGATGACCTTCAGCCTTTATGAACTCAACCATGCGGGAAAACTCGACTCTTTCGGGACCGTCTCCTGTATTATCGGAAAAAATCGAAAATGAAAAAACGGGTTCTTCTGAATAGCAGTTTAAACTTAAGAGGATCAATATGGAGGAAAATATTTTTAGCATTGTCTTTTTCCTTAATTTCAGCTAAATTTAACACTTTATACAATAAAACTCAAATAAGGTTTGATATGAATAAAAATAAATTCATCGAAAACATAAAGATACTCAGGGAAGAATATAAGAAGTGGAATGCGCCGATCGTAACTCTTATCTCTGTCCAGACAAAAGATCCCTATAAAGTTCTGATAAGCACTCTACTTTCTCTGCGAACGAAAGATGAAGTTACAGCAAAGGCATCTTACAGACTCTTCGAGAAAGCCGATACTCCGGAAAAAATGGTCAAACTTTCAGAGGAAGATATACAAAAATTGATATTCCCAGTCGGATTTTACAAAACCAAGGCTAAAACGATAATCGATACATCTCAGATCCTGATTGATAAATACGATTCAAATGTGCCCGATACTTTGGAGGAACTTCTGAGCTTCAAGGGAGTCGGCAGAAAGACAGCAAATCTTGTACTTGCGCTCGGATACGGGCAGGACACCATCTGTGTGGATACTCATGTTCACAGAATATCGAACCGGT
>JAWOER010000196.1:0-6336 GCA_046482655.1 Candidatus Delongbacteria bacterium
AGCTGATCGTCGAGCTTGCTAATGGTTCAAGACAGGCTGGGGTTCATGCGGTCGATTTTGATGGTTCTAGGTTGAATTCGGGTGTTTATTACTATACGCTTGAGGTTGACGGTAAAGCCATGACGAAACGAATGGTTTTGACGAAATAGGTTTGATTTAGTGGCAACTTAATGACAGAAATAAAAAAGGCAGCTCATTTGAACTGCCTTTTTCTCTTCAGCGGGGAACACAGGATTCGAACCTGCGGAAGGGTTGCCCCTTCATCAGTTTAGCAAACTGCCGCTTTAAGCCTCTCAGCCAATTCCCCTATGACAAAAGCGGAGGATGAGGGACTCGAACCCCCAAGTGGTCACCCACGGCGGTTTTCAAGACCGCTGCCTTACCAATTAGGACTAATCCTCCGGTCCGGAGAGATCTCCGCTTTTTCAAGTCTGCAAATATAATGTTTTTTGGGTACGATGTCAATGTTTTTTTCGGTCAAATAAAGTCGGCAAACTCACGACATATGACTCTGTAGGCCGGTTTGTAATTTGTTCGGTAAATACCCGAATGGTGATGGACGGGGAATCCTTTCGAGTTCATTTCTGTAAAGAAGGTATTAAGTTCGTTTTTGCTGATGCTGATCTTTCCGGTTTCGGCCAGCTCTGGTATGTCGTTCAAATATTTTATGATCTTTTCGGGCTTCTTAGGAAAGGAATTTGCGGTCTGCACGAACGCTTCGCAAAGCTTATCGGTGTTGCCTGAATTTTTTATAAAAGGGCGCAGATTCACTCTGACAAGCAGCGACTCGGGATCTATTTCTTCTATCAGTTCTCGATCGTCATATTGTTCCAGGTTTCTGACTTCGTCATTCATCCAGTCAATAACACTTTTTATGTCTTTAACAGCATGACCGGGACCCATAGCCGCCTGAAATACAAGTTTATACATATCATTTGGTTTCATGAGCGGATATTTTTGAAAATGGGCAAGAGCTGTATCTTTGAAATCTTTCATAAAGTTTCCTGTTTTATTTGTCTAATTTAAGAACAAATGTCTTTTTAAACAAGTGATTTAAGCTTATATTTCAATCATATGAAGCCTGAGCATGTATATATCCATTTCCCTTTTTGTATTTCAAAATGTCCGTATTGTGATTTTTTCTCAATGATTTATGACGGACAGCACCAGGAAAAAAAATATATATCTCACCTCTCGAAAGAGTCGGATCTGTTTAAAGATATTCTTACAAATTTGAAGTCGCTTTACATTGGCGGGGGAACACCTTCACTGATGAGAGGTAACTCGCTGAAAGCCGTGCTTGAAAAGTTCACTTTTGATCCTGATGCTGAATTGACAATAGAGGCCAATCCCGGCACAGTTGACCTTACAAAACTCAAATATCTGAAAGATTCGGGGGTCAACAGGCTTTCGATAGGAGCTCAGTCATTTATAGACAGCGAACTTGTGACTTTAAAAAGAAGGCATAGTGCCCGGGATATTTATGACGCTTTTTACAATGCCAGAAGAGCGGGTTTTCAAAATATTAATATCGACCTGATGATCGGTGTGCCCGGTCAAAGCTCTGACAGCGTGATCTACTCTCTCAAAAAAATATTTATGCTTATGCCGGAACATATATCAGTTTATATCTTAACATATTATAAGAATTCGGCCTTCGGCAGAATGCTGAAAAAAGATCAGATACGAAAAATGGATGATGATATGGAGATAGACCTGTTCGAGATGATCTGTAATATGCTCGAAGAAAAAGGTTATGAAAGATATGAAATATCAAATTTTTCCAGGCCAGGTATGTATTCTGTGCATAATTTAAATACATGGGATTACGGTCAGTATATTGGACTGGGAGCATCTGCACACTCGTTTGTCGGCGGAATAAGAAGAGCAAATCCGAAGTCACTGGAAAAATACTACAGATATGTAGAAAAGGCTTTTCCCCACATTGAAGGTAAAAATATAATTTACTCGAGACTTCACAAGCAGGAGTTTTTGATGGTCGGTTTAAGAAAAACTTCGGGAATAAGCATGAAAAGGTACAAAAATATTTTTAACTCCGATATAATGGATGATTTCAGAACGGGTATCGAGACCTTTTTGGAGAACGGTTTTCTCGTCAGATCTGATGATATATTGCGCATCCGAAAGGATAAACTGAATATAATCAATTCGATCCTTGCAGAAATTATTTAATTCTTTTCTACCTCAAAATCCACTATCGCCCTGTCCTCGACAACAGTATCTATCAGGTCTTTTACCTTAATGTGCTCCGGATGTTTTAAATAATGTTCCAGATCGCTCTTGGAATCAAATTCCGTGTACAGCACAATATCATATGCTTTTCGCGACAGCGAAAAATTCATCCCCACTTCCAGATCCCTTATCTGTATAATTGTGGAGGTCAGCCTTTCAAGGCTTTTTTTGATCTCCAGTGCCGTAGCGATCTTGGAGGTCGTATCTGAGTGTTGTTTTAACTTCCACATCACAATATGCTTTACCATCTTCTCTTCTCCCTTTGTTTATCGTCCCTTTTCATCTTTCCAGATATATTTGTGCAGCTGGATCTGATATCTGACATTGAGCCCGTCCGAAAGGATCTTTTCGGCTATCTTTCTGTCTGAAAGATCAGATCCGGATACTTTTGATACAAGAACACCGCAATTATTTCCAAGATGGTATTTTTTGTAAAAATACCTCATCTCATTATAATCAGAAATATTGTCCAATACAAATTTTATTTCATCTTTTTTTGAGAGATAAGAAAGATTATCCTCGATAAAACTGCCTTTTTCTCCGGATCCGCTCAATTTAATATCTACGATCTTTATCAGTTTTTCGGGCAGATGATTTAAAGATATGCTTCCGTTCGTTTCAACCAGTATTGTCTTATTGTCGTTTATCATGGCTGCCGTTTTTATCAGCTCGTCTTTCTGCAGAAGCGGTTCTCCCCCTGTAAATTCTACTATACCGCACTTTGAAGAATTGATCCTCTTTGCGATATTATCACAAGAATATTCAACGCCGTCAAAATACGAATATTCAGAATCACACCATCTGCACCGAAGATTACATCCCGTGGTTCTTACAAAGATGCACGGATACCCGGCATAAGAAGATTCTCCCTGCAAAGATTCAAATATCTCATAAACTTTCATCAATATGCCTTGATCGAGGTTTTGTCAATTTTTTTAGTAATATCAGAATCATTAATTTCTTCAAATCCACCTGTCGTAAAGATATTTTGTACAGAATTATTTTTTTTCAGATCGTTCAGAATACCGGTAATGGGATCGTTACTTATGTAATTGTAACAGATAAACTTCCCTTCTTTGTATTCTTCCGGTATTAACTGATCGTTCTGGATCAATTTATTGAATTCATCTTTCTTTTCCAGCGGAACAAATATCATGTTGTTACCATAGAGTTTATTCTTAAGGACCATTTCGATCTCTGTTTTTTCGAACGGTAAAATAAAAAGACCGGATTCGCTCATAGAGAATTTCTTGTAGAATTCATATTCGTCTCCAAAAGGTTCAAGTTTAGAAATGCTTCTTTCAAAAAGCTCTCTGTCCCTAAAATAGTCACCCCAGCTGGAACCGTAATTCAGCAGTTTTGACAGTTCTTTATTAATTATGGTGAATGAGGCGTCTCCGGCGGTCAGAGGTTTAGTAATACCCGCCCTATAAATCTCTGCGGTAATATTCTGCAGGTTTCCCAGCGGATCCGAAAAAATAAAGATCTGCTTATTTTCAGACAGCTTTTCTTTTATGTCCTGTATGGCAAGAGGAGTACTTTCGTAACATCCGGGCTTGTTATATATCAGGTTATCGTATTCGCCGAGATCAAGATCTGCACCTGTGATCAATTCCGAATCGCTCGTGCTGTAATTATTAATATATATTGTCTTCTTTGCAGAATCTCTGATTTCAACTATTGCGGATCCGGGTATTACTCCGGAATTGAAGAACTTGATGTTGATCAGTCCTTTGTAATTATAACCTTTTCCACCGGGTGTGATCTTTATTACCTTTTCGTTTATGCTGTCGATATGCTGTCTTGTTATTTCCCTTTCACTGTTGCCCGCAGCGATCAGATTAGTATTGTTCAGTTCCTTGAACCACCTTATCCTGGCGATCTTATAACTCAGGTCGGTGGTGAACAGTTTTGCGCTGGGATTGGAGTTCATTATTTTTGGGATAAGATCAATATTTTCAAGTCTTGCATTGGACATTACTAATATATCGATATCACAGTCTTCCGGTTCCTGCCCGGGATCAATCAATATTTTTACACCGGTTATGTCAACAAGCACCGGGTCCTGTTCTCCGGGCCCTTTTTTGATCTCCATATAATTATTTTCTTCGGACAGATCCACCTTGTTTACTATTTTTTCATATCTGTCGAATATTAAACTTTTCAGATCATTTGTATATTCAATAAACTCGAGAGTAAAGTGCATGCTTCCGAGACGGGCCTGATTTTGAAAATATGATTCAACAGCTTCCGACAGATTTTTGTTACCCTTATAAAATATTAAATATTTGCCGGATATTTTTTCGAATATCATATATCTGACACTAAAATTTTCATTCAAAAGCGAATTTTTTAGTTTGAACTGAGTAAGGGCGGTATCGATCTTTTCCTTAACAAAAATATAATTCTGATAAAAACTGTTCAGGTAAGCGATATGTTTACCCTCTTCGGGTACGACTACAATATCATATTTGTCGTACATATACTCTTTGATCTCATTAAAGACATTCAGCAGGTTCTTATAAAATTTACCCTGATTGGTGTCCGGTTCGGAAATAAAATTTATTACATATCCGACTCCCTGTTTAAAATTCACATCGAGTATTCTGTCTGAGACAGACAATGTCGGAGTTTTACTTTCGAAAATAATTTTATTGAATATGGCTTCATTGATCCGGATAAAATCTTCGATAAGATCTTTTATTTCTTTTAAGCTCTTTGAAGATTTTCTTATATGGTATGACCTGGGCACGCGTTTTTCTGTTGAGGGTTCATCAGCCTTTTTTTCGGGAATGCTGTCCTCTTCAAAATACTCCTTTTTTATTGAATCGGAAATATATTCAAAAAAGTCTTTTTTGAATTCTGAAAACTCATTTTCTCTAATACTCCGGAGCTCAAGTATCTTAGTTCTGATATTTTCTGTTAGAGAAATGTCGGGGTTCGATATAATAGAATCTATGCATTCCAGATCTTTCCAGATGTCTGTGAACTTACTGATGTCTTTAAATTTCACTGCATAATCAATAATATCTTCATCCTCATATCCATCAACTTTTAAAATGATATCATTTTTAATATTTTTTAAAGCATCTTTAGCCTCTTTTATCATTTGGATATGGTTCTCTTTTACCGGACCGGGCATACTGTCAAGATCCAATTTGGTTAAATAATCTAAAGTCTCTTTATTTTTTTTGGCTTCTTTTAAAACCTCATTGTTGATCTTTATACCTTTTGTTATCTTTTTTAAAATTTCCTTCATAAAGTTTTACCCCGTTTTAATTCTACGCAGGTCATCAATATATACTTTAGATCCGATAAAATCAAGAGTGATAATATGTTTAACATTTTAAGAATTATAGGATTGCCACTGTGTATCATTTGAGTTATATTTCAGCTTGTATGACGGATCTGAAAAAAAAATATATGAGAGCAGCTCTCAGAGAGGCAAAAAAGGGAGCAGGAAAAGTGAGTCCGAACCCTTTGGTGGGTGCCGTAGTGGTCAAGGACGGAAATATAATAGGTAAAGGGTATCATAAGGTTTTTGGAGAAAACCATGCTGAGATCAATGCGCTGGACTCCTGTATCCGGGATCCTCAGGGGGCAGAGATGTATGTTAATCTGGAGCCCTGTTCTCATCACGGCAAGACCCCGCCATGTGTGGAAAGAATAATAAAGGAAAAAATAAAGAAGGTATATATCGGTCTAAAAGACCCCTCTCCTCATTCGAACGGTAAGGGAATAAAAATATTGAGAAAAGCAGGCATTGAAGTAGAAACCGGTGTGTGTGAAGAAGAAAGCAGGCTGCTTAATTCTGTTTTTCTTTATTCCTTAAAAAATGACATCCCCTATATAGTTTTAAAGGCCGCGATCTCTATAGACGGGTGCATAGCAACAGACAAGGATCATTCAAAATGGATAACCTGCGATAAAAGCAGAAAAAAAGTTCACAGGCTGAGAAATTTATACGATGCGGTCCTTGTGGGCAAAAACACCGTACCAAACCCACAGGGTTCATTCTAATTCTAATTTTTCTAGGAATTTTTGTTTATCGAAAAATTCTATGTCTTTGTAGTTTTGCCCTGT
>JAWOER010000049.1:0-16001 GCA_046482655.1 Candidatus Delongbacteria bacterium
CCTATAAGCGCACTGTGCCAGCTCGTTCCGCACGCGACAATGAAAATTCTTTCTGCATTTATCAAAGATTTGTATATCTCCGGGTGCTCGCTAAGACCGCCGAGTCTCGTCGTTCCCTCCTCCAAGAGTATTCTGCCTCTCATCGAATCCGTGATCGTATTCGGCTGTTCAAAGATCTCTTTGAGCATAAAATGGTCATATCCTCCCTTTTCTATTTCAGATATTTCGAAAGATATTTTTTCAATGCTCTTTTTTAAAAGTTCATCACCTAGTGTTTTGTGAACGACCTTATCTCCTGTAATAACTGCTATCTCGCCGTCCTGCATGTAAACAACTTCATCAGTCTGTTTTACGATAGAAGCAGGATCAGATGCGAAATAGTTCTCATTTGTGCCTATACCGATCAAAAGGGGAGAGCCAAGTCTTGCAGCGATAATTTTATCAGGCTCTTTAGTGCAGAAAACCCCTATACCGTAAGTTCCTTTCACTTCGAGTAGAGCTTTTTTGACTGCGGTCTCGATGCTGTCTGTGTAGTGGAACTGAATCAGATTGACCAGTATCTCGGTATCAGTTTCGGAATAGAATTTATAATCCTCTTTTTCAAGTTTTCTTTTTATGGAGATGTAATTCTCGATTATTCCGTTATGAACAAGATAGATCGTTCTGTTATTTGAATAATGGGGGTGAGAATTATCGTGACTCGGTTCACCGTGAGTGGCCCATCTTGTGTGAGCGATCCCGATATTTCCTTTCAGTTCTCCGTTGACATTTTTTTCGAGCTCAATGATCTTTCCGACAGTTTTTGTGAGTCGCGAACTGTTATTATTCCGATCGTAAACATAAATACCGGCGGAGTCATAACCTCTGTATTCGACCCTTTTCAATCCGTCAACGAGAAGCCTTACGCAGTCGTTTCCACCTATATATCCCACTATTCCGCACATCTTTTACCCTTGAATTAGTTAGCCTTACAATATAGATAATTAACGGTGTTTTTTCAAGTTAAAGTATCTTCTTCGGATTTTAGAGCATCAACAGGGCATATCCAGACGCATTTTTTGCAGTTGATACACTTCTGGTGATCGATTTCGATATATGCCTCATAGACGGTTATACAGTCCGCGGGACAAACCGCCACGCAGCAGCCGCACCGGTCACATTTTGTTTTCTTTATCCTTATCATTATTATCCACTCCTGCAGATTGTTTAATGTGCCCGAGAACCTTTTCTCTGTTAAAATTTGTAACTGCACTGTAGGGCACGATGTCGATAATCGTTTTTAGATCAGAAAGAATTTTTTTAAACATCCTTGATTGCACAAAAAGTTTGTTGTTGGATATTTTGTCTTTTTTGTTCAAAATTATGATCTGGGGGATATTTATAGAATCGAACATCTCTATAAGTGTAATATCATTTTGTGTGGGTTTGTGCCTGATGTCCAGTATGGAAAATGCAAGTTTTATTGAATTCGATGCGTTCAGATACGCCCTGATCATCTTTGCCCATTTTTGTCTTTCAGTCTTCGATACTGCCGCATATCCGTATCCGGGCAGGTCAACAAAATAAAAAGACGAATTCACCAGAAAAAAATTTATAAGTCTTGTTTTTCCGGGTGTGTTCCCGGTCTTTGCAAGTTTTTTCCTGTTAAGTATCGAGTTGATCAAAGAAGATTTTCCCACATTGGATCTGCCTGTAAAAACTATATGGGCAAGTTCGGGTATGTCAATATTCGTACCTGTGGCAGAACTAGTTATGAATTCTGAAGTTTTAATCTTATATGTTTCGGTCATTGATCTGCTCCCAGTACCGATGTAATCACTTCTTCGAGTCGGGAAACGGGAATGATCTCGAGTGAATCTTTGATATCATTATCAATGCTTTTCAGATCTTTAATGTTCTGAGCAGGAATATAGACAGTTTTTATCCGTGCTCTTTTGGCTGCCATGAATTTGGTTTTAAGACCTCCTACGGCAAGTATTTCACCGTGAATTGTTATCTCGCCTGTCATACCGACATTCTGCTTTACGGGTATTTTTCTGATCGCACTGATCATCGAGACCGCTATTGTGATTCCTGCTGACGGTCCGTCTTTCGGAGTTGCAGCTTCGGGAAAGTGGAGATGTATCTCGTTCTCATCAAAGATCCTTCTGTCGATAAAATAGCTTTCCGCAAAGGTTTTTATGCAGCTAAGTGCAGCCTGAGCAGATTCTTTCATTATGTCACCTAATTTTCCGGTGAGTTTAAGATCGGGTTTACCTTTAATTACATTGGTTTCCACTTTTAATACAGAACCTCCCGAAACAGTATAGGCCAGTCCGTTCACTTCTCCGGTTTTAGAACCTTCCACGCTGGAAAAATCCTTATATTCCTCTGTGCCGAGAAAATCATTCAGGTTTGAAGGGGTTATTATTGTTTTTGCCTTCTCATCGCCGATGAGTAATTTTGCTGTTCTTCTGCATATTTTGGCTATTTTTCTTTCGAGCTCTCTTACTCCGGCTTCCATAGTAAAATCAGAAATTATCTTATATACAGCATCTTCTGTAATATCCAGAGATCCTTCCGTGAGCCCGTTCGCACTTTTTTGTTCGGGAATGAGGAAATTTTTGGCTATCATGACTTTTTCGGTATCTATATATCCTTCCAGTCTGATCAGCTCCATTCTGTCCAAAAGCGGCAGCGGTATTTTGGATCTGTCGTTTGCCGTGGCTATAAAAAGTACATTACTGAGATCAAATTCAATATCGAGATAATTGTCCGTGAAAGTGTTGTTCTGCTCGGGATCGAGCACTTCCAAAAGCGCGGATGCGGGGTCCCCTCTAAAATCAGAAGAAAGTTTGTCTATCTCGTCAAGTAGTATCAGAGGATTGTTTACTCCTGATTTTCTTATCGACTGGATTATTCTGCCAGGCATTGCTCCTATATATGTTTTTCTGTGTCCTCTGATCTCGGCTTCATCATGAATACCGCCCAATGCGATCCTAATATATTTTCTGCCCAAAGATCTCGCAATAGATTTTCCGAGAGAAGTTTTTCCTGTTCCGGGAGGACCGACAAAACACAAGATCGGACTTTTGAGTTTTTTTACGAGCTTTAGCACCGACAAGTATTCAAGGATCCTTTCTTTTGGTTTGGTAAGCCCGTAGTGATCTTCGTTCAGGATTTTTTCTGCGGATCCGATATCAATATTTACATCTCCCGATCTTTTCCAGGGCAGTGAAATTATCAGGTCCAGATAATCTCTGATCAATCCGTATTCGGGTGACATGGAATGAATCTTACTCAATTTCTCCACTTCCATGTCCGCTTTGGCCACAGCCTGGTTTGTGAGTTCGTTGTTGTTTTTCATTTCATTAATTTTGGCAACTTCGGGAATTTGTGCAGAGTCTGCTCCGAGTTCCGAGCTCAAACCCTTGAGTTTTTCTCTTAGAAAATAGTCCTTTTGCTCTTTTACGGTCTTTTGAGAAACTTCTGCCTCTATCTTTTTTTCCAGTTTAGAAAACTCTATCTCATTAACCAAAACGATATGAAGTTCTCTGACAAGATCGTTAAAATCAGAGATCTCTAACATTTTCTGCTTTCTCCGATAATTTAAATTAAGTCCGCCGAGGACAGTATCAATGAATGACAGAGGATTAATAAAGTCGTCATCATCAAGCATGTTGTCGGGTCTTTCTATCTGGGGGTTTATCTCCAAATACTGCTTGTAAAGCTTTTTGAGCAACCTGAGCGAAGCTTTCGTCAGATCGTCGGTATGAATTTCCATTTCTACAGGTTCAACTCTGCCGTAAAGAGTCAGATTCCTTTTCTGAAAATCTGTTATCCTGACTCTTTTTAAGCACCTGATCAGGGCTTTATTTCCGAACGCGGGTAGTTTTATCAGCTGGATCACTTTTGCGAGGCATCCGAACTTATAATATGATTCGGAAGAATGATCCGAAGAATACTGGTTTTTTTTGCCCAGAAGAACTATTAGAGAATCGCTTAGTTCGGATTCCTCCAAAATCTCGGTCATATGATTTGTATCGATATTCAGTGAAATAATATTTCTAGGTATGGGTATTTTTTCTTTCGAAGGAACGATTTTGAGCATAATCCCATTTGAAATATTTGTATTTTCATTTCCTATTCTTATATCTTTGTACATTTTATACTCCTTAGATATACTTGTTCAATTCGATCCTGAAAACAGAACCCTGATTTGATGAATTTTTTAGAATGAGGCTGCCGTTATGATATTGTTCTATGACCTTTTTTGACAGAGACAGCCCGAGGCCCCATCCTCTCTTTTTTGTGGAAAATCCTGTCTCAAATATATTTCTTTTGTTTAGAGCGGGAATACCGGAACCGTTGTCGCTTATCTCTATTACGGCCTTGTCCCCTTCGCAAAATAATTTTATCAGGATCTTTCCTAGCTTATCTTCAGGAAAAGATTCAATAGCATTTTTTAAGAGATTTTCGACAGTCCACTCAAGAAGTATGCTGTTGGCATATACATCAGGAATGTTATCTAATTCCGTTTCAATGCGAATCTGATCTATATCCGAGGTCATTCTTTTTAAGATATAGCCTGTGGTTTTTTCGATTATCCTTTTCAGGTTGCACATATGATACTCTTTCTTTGCAGATATTTTGGAAAATCTGCTTACTATAAGATCGATCTTTTCTATATCTTCTTTAAGACCGTCCTCAAGTTCACACAGATCAGGATCTTCCTTTGAAAGATCAGAAATATATTCTGACCACCCTTTTAAAGAGGTCAGAGGTGTCCCGAGTTGGTGAGCAGTCTCCTTTGACATTGCTATCCACAATGACTGTTTCTCGTTTTTACGCATGAACATGTAAAGGTAACTTGTAACAAAAACCAGTAAAACTACAGTGATGAACAAAAAGACAGGGAAGAAGCGAAGTTTTTTTGTAAGATCGCCAGTTGTATAATAAAGCTTTTTTTCGTGCATGTATGTTTTTAGGGTAAGAGGGGCATTTGAATTCTTTTTAATTTTTTCAAGAGATGAATACGGATCGCTTTTTTGGGAAATATTGTCCCAGAATCCGGGGATTTCCTTATTATCGACAATATTTACGATGATATAGGGTTTACCGGCGTTTGAGAGAATTTTTGCAATGCTTTTGAATTTAGCTTCCTTATCTAATATCCCGCCCCCGTCAGCGTCTTTGTAATAATTATCTATAAGAGAAGTTATCGCTGAGGATGTTTTTTCGTTATGTTCTTTAAGCAGCACCCAGTAATAGCCAAAACACATAGCTATTGTAAGAAATGACACTGCTATTAGCAAAAATTTTGATATTTCTTCGTATTCTTTTTTCAAACTGAACTCTTTTTCAAGTTATTTGTCATTCAGCAGTCTCTCAAATTCTTCTTCTGTCAGTGATATGTTCTTGTCGAATTTAGGAGCGGCGGTCTCATCTTTAATGATCTTTATTATCTTTGCCGTTGCCCCGCTGTTATTTTTAATAAAATCCAAACTTAATTCCGAGATCTTGGAGTACAGTTTTTTATCTGACCAGAGACTGTTGACGGCTGTGAAAAGTTCTCTGTCATTATTGAATATGATGCCGCAGTTCAAGCTGTTCATTTCCTGTGCTTCCGGCGATTTTTCCAGGTGCGGTCCAAAGCAGACAGGAATTTTATAAGCTGCAGGTTCGAGAACTGAATGAATACCGGACCTGGAGAATCCTCCGCCCACATATGCTATACTTGCATATTTGTACAGAGTGGAAAGAATCCCTATTTTATCGATAATCAGCACATCGTATTTATCGATGCTTTCGTTACGATCTGATTCGGAATACACGAGTGTTTTCAGCTCTTTTTCCTGGCACAGGCTTTCAAGTTTATATATACGGTCTATACCTATTTCATGAGGGACCACTATCAAAAATGCGTTTTTATAGATGCTTTTTAATCTTACCCATGCATTCAGAACATGTATTTCGCCTGCGGGCCATGAGCTTCCTGCAACAAAAACTTTTTCAATATTATTCAGAAATTCCAGATCCCCGATCTTATTTGATGACCGTGCTTCATCCAACACAGCATCAAATCTTGTGTCTCCGGTTACAATGACCTTTTCGGGATAAGGGAATATATTCAAAAACCGGTTCCGGTTCTTTTCATTAATCGTCAATATAGCCGTAATATTTGAAAATATCGACCTGTAAAAAAATCCTGAATACCATTCATTCATTTTTGAATCATCGGCAAAAAGTCCGTTGATAAGATAGACAGGGACCTCTCTCTTTTTTAGTTCCCATATAAAATTCGGCCAGATATCATGCTTAGAGATCAGAACGATATCAGGATTTATAATGTTGATGAATTTTTTGGTAACAAAATAAAAGTCAAAAGGTGTGTAGGTGACAACACAAAAAGGCGATTTATCTTTGTTTATATTTTCAAATGCCGAGGGCGAATAAAGAGAAAGTATCAAATTGAAACCGTCATTATTTTCCTTTGTGAGTTTTTTTACGATGGGCAGTATCTGTTTATATTCACCCATAGATGAGCAGTGGAACAGGACAGTTATTTTATAAGGGTTTATCCTAATTCGTTGTTGTTTTAATTTGTCAATAATTGTAGATCTGGCGTTGATCGATAGACGCAGCCTTCTGTTAAAGACAGATAGTATTGATACCGCAAAATATATTACAGGTGCCAGAATGAAGTTGTAAACTATTTTTATTAACAAATGATCTCCTTTTCCTACAGTACAGGTCATGTGTAATACTCTACTGAAAATAAACAAATTTTTGGACAATTTTCAAGCTAAATCTCATAAAAACTTTTATAAACTTGCATTTAGAGCTGAAATTTCGTATATTAAAGTTGTATGATGAATGTAAAAAAAAACAAAAATCAGGAGGTATTTTTTATGAAAAAGATCGTTTCACTCTTCGTACTGACGATGTTATTAGTGATCACTTCATGTTCAGATGAAAGTACAAAGCCGGAAACAACTGACGCACAAAATGTTACTGCTGAGATGACGGGGTCTGTTGATCAGGTGATGAAAAGCGAGGGAGCCGTTGCTCTGGATAACAACATGGATATATTGAACAATCTCAACTTTCCATCTCCTGTCAAGAATTTAAAAGAAGCCCTGAGCAGTATTGAAAGAGATGAAAGTATCCGGAATTTTAATCCTGTAAAAGAGATGTTTTCGGGAACCGAAAGCACAAAGCAGGAGGAACATTTCATATTTGAGGATAATCTCGGCACATACGAATGCACCGATATCACAACAGCTACCGATGAGAATGGAGAAGAGTATGTTGTGGATGTGCAGTGGGATATAGTCCCGGGCGGAAATAACATAACGATACTGATACCTGCAGATGTTGCGCTGGACGAAAAAAAATTCGAAATGGTCATAAACGATTATGATGACCAGTATATTGCCGGTTACGGTTATCCGCCTACGCTCATGGAGATGCAGATAAGCGTTGATGATACACTCGTTTTTGATCTTGTCCTTAATGCTCAGTGGGAGTACATACCCGCAATGACAGATATTATGCCTGTGAGTCTGACAATGTCTCTCGGGATAACGCCGTACGACATACAAATGGATTTTAGCCTTACAGAAAATGAGATGAACTACGATATCCTTGTGACAGAGAACAACGACAATCTGCTTGACCTGACAGCCAGGATATTATTTACTGACCAGACATTTGAAGAAGTTGAGGAGCTTGAAATACATTATACTGTAGATAATTACGGTATCGAGATGTTCGCGAATTCAGCATTTATTGCACTGACAGAATCAGCAGATGTCACTCCTCAGCAGATAGTCGATGCTGTAAACGCCGGAGAAGATGTATATTTGAAAATTAAAGAGGACGGAAATGTTATAGGCAAACTGGCGGCAAAGATCGTAGAAGTCACATACGGTGGCCAGACATATGAGGAGGTAGAACTCTATGTTCTCTTTAACGACGGAAGTACAATGACACAGGAAGAAATGGATTCACTTTTCGAGGACATGTTCGGAGACATTGCTGTGTAGGTGCAGAATAAAAATACCAATAAAAAAGCTGTCAAATGACAGCTTTTTTATTTAGATTTATACATTAAAACGGAGTTGTCATGTTAAGAGGGTTTATACCTGCAACAAGAAAAGAGTTCGATGACTTGCGCTGGAAAAGACCGGATGTGGTTATTATTACGGGTGATGCATATATAGATCATCCATATTTTCGGGTTTCTTCAGCCGGAAGGTTTTTGAATGCAAAAGGTTACAGGACGGCTATTCTCGATATGCCTGATATCGAAAATGATGAGGACTGGAAGAGATATCCTGAGCCGAAACTTTTTTTCCTGATCATTGCGGGAAAAGAAGATTCCATGGCGATGAATTATACCGCATTCAAAAAGTTCAGAAGTACAGATCCCTATATTCCCGGCGGAAAAAGAACAGTCAGACCGGACAGAGCTGTGATTAAATACTGTAACAAGCTAAAGCAAACATACAAAAGAACGCCCATTATTCTTGCAGGAGCTGAAGCGGCAGGCAGAATGCTCAGTCATTACGATTACTGGTCGGATAAACTGCGAAAACCAGTTCTTTTTGATACAAAGGCCGACATGGTTTTATACGGCAGTACAGAACATAACCTGGTCAAAATATGTGATCTGTTGAAAGCAAATAAGAAAATAAAGGACATAAAGAATCTGCCGGGAACAGCATATATTATAAAAGATATAGAGCAGGCTTCTAATTATGTTCAGCTGCCTTCGCATGAGAGTCTCGAAAAAAATCCTTCTTTGCTTGGCGAGCATCACCTTATTTTTCATAAAAACCAGAATCCGTACAACAGTTCTACTTTGGTACAAAGAGCAGTGGGAAGGTATATTGTGATCAACAAGGCTCAAATCCCTCTCGATCAGAAAATGACCGACGAAATATTCAGTACAGGATTCAAACGAAGGCCTCATCCCAAATATAAGGATGAGATACCGATCTACAGGTTTATTAAGGATATTATAATAACCCACAGAGGATGCCTGAATGATATTTCCGATTCACAGGATATTTTTACCGAAGGAAAATTCATATCTTCACGGTCTAATGAAGAAATAAGAAAAGAAGTTATAAAATTCATACGGTCAAAAGATTATAATAAAATGATCAAAGTATTCGGTCTGCCGTATTTTAATCACTATATGGTGAGCCCGAAAAATCAGAAAGTCTGCTCTTTATGCGAAAGATTATCCTGCACCCTGCCTTCAGTGTGTCAAAACATAAGGACAAAGAACGAGCACATATTAAAGATCATTGAAGGTTTCGATAAATTCCCGAATGTAAGAAATAATTATTATGCGGGAAAAACAGACATTAAACTACTGCTTGATGATAAGGATGTATATAAAGATCTTATAATGAGAAGGAATGACGGTAATATTACGCTTCGAACGGGAAGTTTTTCTGAGCCGGTGAGAGAGGCGTCCGGTCATGACAGTTCAGAAAATGCGTTAAAAGATATAAGATTTCTGATCAAAAGATCAGGTGAATATAATAAGAATGTAAAATTTTTAGCGGATATGTATGCAGGATATCCGGGACAGACCGAAAATGAGATAGAGAACAGTATGAAATTAATAAAGGAGCTCGGTATAAATACAGGGAGCATTATAAACTTTATTCCTTTACCCTTAACACTGTCCGGAGTACATTATTTTACCGGAACCGATCCTGTAAACAAAACAGAGATAAGTGTTGATAAAAAATTGAGCTCTAAAAAAAGACATTACGATATATATAAAAAATTTGGATCTTAAAAAAATAAAAAAGAGTCGTTTAACGCGACTCTTTTTTTGTAGCGGGAGTAGGATTCGAACCTACGGCCTTCGGGTTATGAGCCCGACGAGCTACCAAACTGCTCCATCCCGCGATCATGAATTCCAAATTTAAGATTTTTATGTTGTTTTGTCAAGAAAAATTTTGTAATTTCCAGCTTTATTTTCGGAGAAAGGGTATTGGTAAAAAGACGAAAAATATTGTATGCTGTACTCAACTGGGGCATAGGGCATGCCACCAGGTCTCTTCCGTTGCTAAGAGGTCTTGGTAAGGATCATGATATTACAGTTATGTCAACAGGACGGTCACTCGAACTTCTCAGGTCCGAATTACCTGATATCAGATTTATTGATCATCCTGATTATTCTGTAAAGTACACAAAAAAAGGGGGTTCTCTTTTGCTGTCGCTTTTTTTTCAGATCCCGAAGATACTCTTAAAACTTAAAGAGGAGCACAGATTTACCGAAAAATTGGTGGAAGAACAAAAGTTCGACAGAATAATATCAGATAACAGGTACGGTATTTATTCAAAAAAAATCCCGTCATATTTTTTAACTCACCAGATCCGGTTCAAACTTTCAGAAAAGCTCAGATATCTCGAGATATTCTCGGAGTATTTCAACAAACTTTATTTTAGAAATTACAGAAAAGTATTTATACCTGACGAAAAAGAGGACATTAATCTTTCGGGTGATCTTTCACACCGGAGATCTTTTGTAGAAAACCCCAAGATCTCCTATATTGGCCTCCTTGCAGATCTTAACTGTAAAAAACCGGATATTTATTCTGACATTCTTTTCATAATATCAGGCCCCGAACCCCAGAGGAGCATATTTGAAGACAAAATACTTTCCCAGTCCCCGCTTCTGCAGGGCAAAAAGATCATTGTGAGGGGAGTAACAGAAAAATATGAAAAAAGAGTTACAGGAGACAGTGAAATATATTCCTGCGTAAACAGGGACAAGCTGTCGGCAATGATAAGGGGAGCAAAACTAATTGTATCCAGGCCCGGTTATTCAACAGTTATGGAAGTTGCAAGTTACGGTAAAAGAGCTCTGTTCGTTCCCACGCCGGGTCAGACCGAGCAGGAATATCTTGCCCGTTACTATGTAGAGAAAGGCTATTTCAGTTTTGTCGGTCAGGAAAGTATGGAACTTGTCAAAGATATTTCAAAGATCAAAGAGCAGTTCCTGCCGGAATTTTTTCCCAATAATATTTCAGGCGTTATTAATGAAATCGTTTCTTAGCATAATAATCATGCTGTGCGGCTTTATGCTGCTCGCATCAGAAAATATCGACATAGAGATTTCGAATAATCCCTACTTCAGCAAAAAAATACTCATGCAAGAAATTTCCGGCAAAAAGATCGCGGGACACAGAGATCTGGTGGATAATATTCTGAGTTTTTATGTAGATAAATCTTTTCCCTTCGCTGTTGTAAAAATCGACAGTATAAAGACAGATGACGATATGACCACTTATTTTTTGAATATTGATGCGAAAGATTATGTTAAAATAAGAAATATTACTTTTTCGGGTAATGAACTTACAAAAGACAGACCTTTAAGATTGATCTCGGGACTTACCGCAGGTCAGCGATTTGACGAGGGCAGGTTGTTGAATGCAAAGAGCAGGTTATACAGAACGGGTTTGTTCAAAAAAATCCCGGAAACGAAATTATATAGAGACGGAAAGGGTCACAGCATAAATTTTTTGCTTTCTGAAAAAAAATATAATGAGATATTACTGCTTGGAGGATATTCATCCTTAAACGCTGAAAAGGTTTTTTCGGGTCTGGTGCGGATCGAAACAGACAATCTGTTTGGTACCATGCGTAAAGCTTTTTTAAGATGGAACAGATCGGGAGATGTTTCGGAAAAATTTGAATTCTATTATAAAGAACCTTTTTTTTTCAAATATCTGATCTCATCAGAATTTGAATTTGTTCAAAATTATTTTGAACGGCTGTACCTGTCCAGATCTGTAAAATTTTCCCAGAATTTTGAACTCGATCCTAAGTCGTTCATAACTTACGGTTATTCAAAAAAGATCTTTTATCCAGACTCACTGTACAGTAAAATGAGCAGGGAAATTACAGAGCGGAGATATTTTGGGGGTATGGAATTCTCTACTTTGGTCAATAACAGATATATACCGCAGGACAAAGGTTTTTTGCTGGATATTGAATTTTCCAGCCTCAATATCGCCTTTCAGGATTCTTCAAAAATTGACGGAATAAACATAAAAGCAAAAGCAGAACTCATTTCTTTATTTGGCAAATCCCTCATTCTTAATCCCTCGATCTTATACGAACAGATCCTTATTAAGCAAAAGCTGCCCGAGTTCAGCAGAATGTATTTTGGAGGTGCGGATTCATTCAGAGGTTACAGGGAAGATCTTTTTAGAACTGATCTGTTGCTGATCCAATCTGTCGATATCTTTTTTTTGACAGATCAGGAGGGGACAGCTTTTAATCTATTTACAGATATATGTCAGTATAACGCCAAGAACTCAAATGCAGACAAATTAAAAGATCTTTCGGGTTTAAGAAGTTATGGAGGGGGAATAACATTTGAAAAAGATAACGGTTCCATTCAAATTACTGTAGCAGTTCCCGAAAAAGAAGGTTTCGGCTCGGCTGTTATGCATGCTAAGTATTCTGTTAAGTTCTAATAATGTTTGAAACAGACAAAATAAATAACAGCCGTTACTACCGCGAGCACAAACCCGACCTTTTTTGGCAGAGTTATATTGAATGCTTTTGGGAATTTAACATAGCTCCCGAAATATTAAATGCAGCAAACCAGGTCTATCTGCCCGACGGAAGTCCGCAAATAATAGTCGTTCTCGACGGAAGTTATGAGAGAACTTTTCCGGACGGACGCTCTGAGACCATCAGGGATGCTGTACTGATACCTCAAAGAAACTCGGCCGCCAGAATAAATCACGAATCCGGTACAAGGCTGTTCGGGATAAGGTTCAGACCTTACGGGATAAGGTGCGTCGTACACAGACCGATGTCGGAATTCAAGGAGATGAGCATTCCTTTGGCTGATATTTTAGGCACAAAAGATACAAAAGAGCTTCGGGCTGCACTTGAAGAAAACGATCTTAATAAAAAACATCTCACAGTACATAAAATTCTCACGAAACACTTTGAAGCTCTGCCGGTAAACACCAAGATCATAGACATAATAAAATACATCAATATCAACCACGGTACTTCGATCTCGGAACTCGCAAAACGCTTCTCGCTAAGCCAGAGTTCTTTAGAAAAACTATTTAATGCATATATAGGCATATCCGCCAAAAGTTATATGAAGATCATCAGGATCAATAAATCAGTCAGATACTACAGGAAGAGGTCTAAGCATTATCCCAACCTCACCGCAACAGGAGCCGAAGCCGAATTCTACGATCAGTCGCATTTCATAAAAGATTTTAAGCAGATGTCGGGAATCACGCCCGGTCAGTATTTCAGGGAGAATAATTTCTTCAACATTTTTCTCGTCAGCTCTATAGATGAGAAGACGGATATTTAGGAATAATAATTTTCTTGCTTTCTCAGCATTCTGTAATTATCATTATACCATATAACATACAAGTGCAAGGTGGTAAAAAATGAAAAAGTGGGTCGTGCTATTAATCGCAATGATGATG
Source organism: Candidatus Delongbacteria bacterium (assembly GCA_046482655.1). Lineage (GTDB taxonomy): Bacteria > UBA4055 > UBA4055 > UBA4055 > UBA4055 > SLFX01. The sequence goes on from JAWOER010000049.1 coordinate 13,479, forward strand.
GTTGGGCTGATATTCTGGTCATGCTCGGATGACGGGCCGACAAATGGTAAAAATAATCTGCCGGTTATGGAAAGCTTAACAGCAAGTTCGACATCGGTTTTTTCAAACGAGACAATAACCATAACGTGCGAAGCTTCCGATGAAGACGGGGATATACTGACTTATACATGGTCAACGAGCGGAGGTGTTATAAACGGTACAGATGCGAGTATAACCTGGACAGCTCCAAGCATCGCGGACGAATATAAAATATCAGTTACAGTCAGCGATAGTAAAGGAACAGCAGTTAAAGATTTATATGTTGTAGTTGAAGCAAAAAACAGTCCGCCTGTTATTGAAAATATTGTTTCTGACTCTACAACGACCATATATCCCAATAACTCAACTCTAATAACCTGTAACGCAATTGATCCTGAAGGTGATCCTATAACTTACACTTGGGACAAAACATCCGGCGATATAATAGGCACAGGTTCAAGCGTTACATGGATAGCTCCAGGCACAACAGGATCATACACTATTACTTGTACAATAAACGACGGAGAATTTTCAGACACTGAAACTAAAGTCATTTATGTTACTAACACAGCATTGCCAGAAGGATTTATTTTAATCCCTGGAGGAACTTTCCAGATGGGGGATCATTTAGAAGAAGGTTATTTTGGTGAAACCCCGGCACACAGCGTTAAAGTTAATCTGTTCCTGATTGGAAAAAATGAAGTTACACAGAAAGAATGGATTGAAATCATGGAAAATAATCCTGCAAGTGGTTACGGAGTCGGAGAAAGCTATCCTATTTATAATATTAGTTGGTACGCTGTAATAAAATACTGTAATCTCAGGAGTATGGCAGAAGGTTTGATGCCTGTTTATGTGATAGATAAATCGACAGATCCCGCTGATTGGGGCAATGTGCCTGCAAATTCAAGTTCGTTATGGGATGGAGTAGTTTTCAACACAAATGCGAATGGCTATAGGCTGCCTACAGAGGCTGAATGGGAGTATGCAGCAAGGGGGGGGCTTTCAGGAAAAAGATTCACAAACGGCATGACTATTTCTCACAATATAAATAGCGAAACGCAAGCTAATTATTACGGCTCAACATCTTCAACCTACGATTTAAGCTATACGACAGGTTATCATCCTGATTATAATGGCATCTCATCGCCTGTAGGCACATTTTCATCTAACGGATTCGGTTTGCATGATATGTGTGGTAATGTATGGGAATGGTGCTGGGACTGGCATAGCGAGACTTATTATGAACTCTGTGATCAACTCGGCACTGTTACTGATCCTAAAGGACCACCTTATGGTTCATCTCGGGTAAAGCGGGGCGGTTCATGGGGCAGCACAGCTGCCGGTTGTAGAATATCTCTTCGTAGATTTTATTATGGACCTTACTACAGTAGTCGCTATGTCGGATTCCGGCTTGCGAGAACGCCTTAAGTATATGGTTATTTACATGCGGGATTTATGGGATTAGGATTATTACAATATCGTTAGAGCTATTGATTTAAGCGGAAAATTATTGTATATTGCCTTTAAGTTAAGCGGAGTTAGAAATGAATAAACAATTAACTGCGATAATAGAAAAAGAAGAAGATATGTATGTTGCATCATGCCCTGAAGTAGATGTAGCAAGCCAAGGTACTACAATCGAGGAATCATTGTCAAATTTAAAAGAAGCCCTAGAATTATTTTTTGAAACAGCTCCACCTGAAGAGATCCAGCTTAGAATGCACAATGAAATATTTGTAACACATGTCGGGGTCGAAGTTGGGCAAGCTTAAGATACTTTCAGGTCAGAATATATGCAAAATTTTATCAAATAACGGATTTATTGAAGTAAGACGAAAAGGTAGCCATATAGCCATGCAGAAAAAATCATCTGATGGTACTGTAACTGTCATTATACCTGATCATAAAGAAGTAAAAACTGGTACACTCATGTCTATTATACGACAGTCTAAGATCATTAGAACTGAATTCGAATAAAAAGCCAGACTATATTACACATTGATTTTTACAGATATAACTAACTTTTACGATTTTTTACAATTTATATGGCCTTGAGATCGTTAATTTGCAGTTGAAATAACAGAGAGGTCTGTTTATGAAAAATAGAAGTGAAATAAAAGAAGGGCTGAAAAGCCTGCTTGAAAATAACGATAAAGTGATCGCGGCCTGGGAAGGCGGTTCTGCGGCAACGGGTTTTCTTGATGATTATTCCGATCTGGACCTGCTGATCGTTTGCGAAGATGATGCTGTCGAGGAAGTATTTTCACAGGTTGAGTCGCACCTTGTGTCAGAATACGGGATCGAGGAAAAGTACAGGGTGCCCGAACCGGCATGGCACGGTTTCTCACAGTGTTTCTATAAGACCGGGAATGTGCCTGAACTGTTCTATTTTGATATTGCGGTAATTAAAAGATCGAATCCGAACAAATTCACAGAGACCGACAGGCACGGTGAAGCCGTCATCTGGTTCGAGAAGGAAAAAATGGCCGTTCCTTCGGTAAC
>JAWOER010000090.1:0-6424 GCA_046482655.1 Candidatus Delongbacteria bacterium
GCCGGTTCAATTTTATCAAGCATCTTTATAAGAACGAATATTATGCAAACGCAGGCGAAACGGATAAACTTGTTAAAAAAGCGCTTGTAATTACTTTTAACGACAGCCTGCTTTATGTGTATGAAAAAAGTATAGACAAATATCAGATCGATGTATTTGACAATGAAGGTGTTAAGATCGGAGAAATAAGAAAAAACTACAGAAGACTGAAAACTGCTCAGGATAAATATGCAAATTCAGTTACAAGAATGCAAACCGATAAATACGGTAGGCTCTGGGTCAGTGTATATGATGAGTCGAAGCCGAAGAGGTATGTTAACGATGTTTTTGATAACGACATATTCATAAACAGGATTGTTTTAGAGATTGAGGAAGGTTATACCAGATATTTCGTTGAGGATAAGATGGTAGCTTTCAACAGGGATAACAATAATGTTAAAGTTTACGAGTACTAAAATGTTATCACCGATCCGTAAAAATTACGAGTTCTACAAAAAGCGGTATTACCGCGGAAATGATATTTACTGCCCGTTCTGCCCGGGATTTTTTAAGGCGGAAAGGTATCCTTTTTCGAAAGATATAATCTCAAACTGTCCGGTCTGCGGTTCGACTGTCGAGGAAAGAACGATCCTGTTGTTCCTTCAGACCAAGACGGAAATGATGTCGGGAGAAAAAAAGATCCTTGTTATCGCAGAACCGGGAATGATTGCCGATTATTTTGAAAATTTCCCGAATGTTGAGCTTAAGATCTATACGGAAACAGGTGATTTTTCTATCCGCGACAATTCCATGAAAGACAGGTATCCCGACGATGAATTCGATATCATTGTCTGCAACCATATTATTGAAAAGTTTCCGCAGCCTCAGCTTGTACTCAAGGAGATTAAAAGGATATTAAAGCCTGACGGTATCGCTATGATGATGGCTTATATTGATTATGAGAAGGAGAAAACTGTCGAGATGTCGGTCACTCACTTCAAAGACAGGCTTCTGCTGTATGGAATTCCGGGAAATTACAGGCGTTACGGGAAGGATTATCCTGATCAGATCCGTTCGTTCGGTCTCAATGTCTCAAAGCTGAAATTCACATCGGGTTTTGAAAAAATACCCGAAGGTTCTATCGCGCGGGACGAGGTGATCTATCTTGTGCACAAAAGCGACAGGCCGGTTCTTCCCGACAATATGGATGTGCTCGAAGAGGAGATAGCGGTCCAGAAAAAAAGAACACGGGGCGGACTCTTGACAGGCTGGATATATATCGCTTTTTTCGTATTTCCAGAATCTCTGAAAAGATCTCTGCTTTCACTGCTTACAAATTTTGAGGACAGGCAGGATAATAAGGGTAAATTCATTTACATGACCTATATTCTGTTCGTCGGGCTGTTCCTTTACTGGGGGACGCTCGCTTTCTTTCTGATGACATCAAATTCGCAAAAAAGCCTTGTTCAGTCAATTCACATGCTCATGGGCTGGCCGGTTTTTATTGTTGGAGGATTTTTCGGGCTTGCGATAATGGCCGGGTATGTATTCTTGAATGATAGAGCGGGTCTTTTCAAGAAATCAATCGTAGCAGTGTTTCTGCTTCTGTCTATGTGGCTGCCTATAGCGAGCGGCTTTTTTTTCAGATAAAGAAAAAGGCAGACTCAAAGCCTGCCTTAAACTTGTTCGATCACTTTAATATTTCTAGCTGCACTTCGAATAGCCGCATGCCGCACAGGTCATGCATCCCTCCTGCATAAACATCGAACCATTACATTTGGGACAGATCACACCTCTTCTCGTTACCGAGTCTGCATCTTTTTTGGCCGCACCGCCTTTTATTTTCGTACCGGTAGCATCCAAATAATATTTTTTTAATATTTTGGCTATTGCGTCCGGTGTAGAAAGTATCTGCTCGCCGTTGTGCCATACCGCATTCGGGCTCCCGATACCTATCAGCTGCTTTACAATAACTTTAATATCGATCCCCGATCTGAGCGCAAGCGAGACCATACGGCTTATTCCCTCACTCTGAGCTGCCGCATTTCCTCCCGCCTTGCCGATAGAAGCAAAAAGTTCGAAAGGCTTACCGTCAAGGGTGTTGACCGTAACATACATTACGCCGTCACCAGTATTCACTTTGTAGGTTTTTCCCTCCACAACATCAGGCCTGACCTTGGGCCTGTGCATCTCTTCCTGCTCCTGTGCCTTTTTGTCCTCTTTAGTCTTGTTGCCTGTATTCAAAACCTGAAACGGGCGGCATCCGTCCCTGTACACTGTTATTCCCTTACAAGCTGACTCATAGGCCTGCAGATAAGCATTTTTTATGTCATCTTCGGTTGCAGAATTATCAAAATTGATGGTCTTTGATATTGAACTGTCAACATATTCCTGAAAAGCTGACTGCATCGCGACATGATAGTAAGGATCAATTTCCTGTGCAGTTACAAAAACTCTTTTAATATCTTCGGGGATCTCTTCTATATCTGCGAGCCGGCCTGTTTCGGATATTTTTTCCATCAGTTCCTGTGAGAACAAGCCCCTGTCTTTTAAAGTTTCCTCCAAAACCGGGTTTACATACAATAATTTCTTATCATCCATAACCTGCTTTACATAGACGAGTGCAAAGTTCGGCTCTATTCCGCCCGAAGTTTCCGCCAGCATTCCGATCGTTCCTGTCGGTGCGACAGTCGTTACATTTGAATTTCTTATGGGGAATGTGTAAACCGATTTCTCAATATTTGGAAAGGATCCCCGCTTTTTTGCAAGTTCTTTAGAAGCTTCCTGCGCGTTGGAGTGTATAAAAGCCATAAGTTTTTTGCCGAATGTAACGGCTTCGTCACTGTCATAAGCAATACTCAATTTATATAACAGATCAGCAAATCCCATGACTCCGAGACCGATATTCCTGTTGGCTTTTGCCATATCATGTATCTTTTTGATAGGATACTTACCGGCTTCTATCACATTGTCCAAAAAAAGCACACTGTCAAAAACTGTTTGCTTTAATCTCTCCCAGTCAACCGGATTATCATCGCCGGCAAAAAATTTGCTCACATTGATCGAACCGAGATTGCAGCTGCCGTAAGGCAGAAGAGGCTGTTCTCCGCATGGGTTGGTCGCCGCTATCTTTCCGACGCCGGGAAGGGTATTGCCGGCGTTAACCTTATCAATAAAGACCAGGCCGGGTTCCCCTGTTTCCCATGCATTTTTTACAATAGCATCCATAACTTTTTTTGCATCCATTGCACCCACCGCCCTGTCTTTATGATACAGAATATAGTCAGTACCGGATCTGTAAGCTTTCATAAAGTCGTCTGTTACAGCCACCGAAATATTAAAATTCGTAAATTTCGATGTATCTTTTTTACACTCAATAAAATTCATTATCTCGGGATGGTCAACACGCATTATTCCCATATTAGCGCCCCTTCTGACACCACCCTGTTTGATGGTCTCGGTAGCGGCGTTAAAAACCGTCATAAAGGAGATCGGTCCGCTTGCGGTGCCTGCGGTTGACTGAACATTTGATCCCGAAGGTCTCAGATTCGAAAAATCAAATCCGGTGCCTCCCCCCGACTTATGGATAAGAGCTGCGTCCTTGACGGTATTAAAGATACCCTCCATCGAATCTTCCACAGGAAGCACGAAACATGCGCTCAAATTCGGAAGTTCTCTCCCCGCGTTCATAAGAGTGGGTGAGTTCGGCATAAACTCTTTATTGGCCATCATTCTGTAAAATTTGTCCTCGATCTTTATTACTTCCTGATCCGTTATATCGGGTTCTGCCTTCCTGCTTCCCGCCGCAATTGATCTCGCGACTCTTATGAACAGGTCTCTTGGAGTTTCTTTAGGCTCTTTTGTGTCAAGATCCTTAATAAGATATCGTTTTTTGAGAATAACCAGCGAGTTTTCTGAAAATTCAATATCGGGAAATCTGTCGTCATTATTATCTTTTTTACCTTTATTTTTTACATTCTTTTTGATCTTTTCGGTCATATCTTCTCCTCCTGACGGGTTTTAATTTCGCAAATATTTTCTTATCATAACTGATAGGACCTAAATATAACTATTACGGCAAACAGATGTCAAGATGTTTTTTTAGAAAAGCACAATATATTGTGGTCATATTTACAAACAAACACTATATGATGTGTTTTGTCCGATCTCTGCGGGACCTGTTCTGATACCCGTGGAAATCGTCCGATCGTATGGATCAAATAATATGTCAGATAGAGAATAAACAAATCCATAAATAACCGGGAAATGGAAATGATGACAATTTAAGCCCGGAACAAAAATTATTTTATGCTTTTTCTACAAATCTCTTTACTTGTAAAACCGGATCCGAATCATTATCTTTCAGTCCGTTTATTACCAAAGGAGATACAAAATGGAGCATGACAGCATATTAATTCTGGATTTCGGCAGCCAGTACAACCAGCTTATCGCCAGGAGAATAAGAGAAAAAAATGTTTATTGTGAGCTAAAACCTTTTTACATATCCATAGATGAAATCAAAGAATATAACCCGAAAGGTATAATTTTTTCCGGAGGACCGAGCTCGGTATATGCCGATAATGCACCTGATGTTCACAATAAGGTACTAAAACTGGGTATCCCCGTTTTGGGAATATGCTACGGAATGCAGCTTATCACCAAAAAGCTGGGGGGAACGGTAGAAAGAAGCGATGAGCAGGAATTCGGGTCTGCGGAAGTTATTCCGGATAAAAACGACGGGATTTTTTCCAAAATAATTAGAAGGGGAAAGAAATGGAAAGTGTGGATGAGCCACGGAGACAAAATAATAAAACTTCCCGAAGGTTTTCAAATCCTGGGTCATAGCGAGAACACACCCGCCGCAATAATAAAGCACCCTCAAAAAAAAATATACGGCGTACAGTTCCATCCCGAGGTCAATAATACAGAGAAGGGCGGAATTTTTCTGGACAATTTTGTAAAAAAGGTATGCGGCTGCAAAGGCGACTGGACTGCATCGAACTTTATTGAAGAGAGCATAGATAAGATCAAAAAAACCGTAGGCAATAAGAAAGTCGTGCTCGGATTTTCAGGCGGAGTTGATTCTTCCGTCGCGGCATTACTTCTCCATAAAGCGATCGGGAAAAATCTGATAAATATATTTGTGGACAACGGACTTTTAAGACTGAACGAAAGAGAAAAGGTAGTAAAAAGATTCCGGGAAAAACTCGGGCTTAACCTGATCGTTTCGGACGCTGCAGAAAAATTCTTAAAAGAATTAAAAGGCATCAAAGATCCCGAAAGAAAGAGAAAGATCATCGGCAGGGAGTTCATTGAAGTATTTCAGGACGAGATCGAAAATATAAAGAGAAGAGAGGGCGGTACAGTCGAATATCTTGCTCAGGGAACGATCTATCCGGATGTTATAGAATCTGTTAGCGCAAAAGGCGGACCTTCCGCCACCATCAAATCTCATCATAATGTGGGCGGACTTCCAAAAGAAATGAAGCTCAAAGTAATCGAACCGTTAAGGGACCTTTTTAAAGACGAGGTCAGAAGAGTGGGAAAAGAGCTCGGGCTTCATGCCGATCTCGTAAAAAGACATCCGTTCCCCGGTCCCGGTCTCGGCGTCAGGGTTATAGGCAACATAACCAAAAAGAAGCTCGACATCTTAAGAAAAGCCGACGATATTTATATAGAAGAGATCAGAAAAGAAGGTGTTTACAACGAGATCGGCCAGGCATTTGCGGTATATCTGCCCGTAAAAACAGTCGGGGTCATGGGAGATGAAAGAACCTATGATAATGTAATAGCCTTAAGAGCAGTAAGAACCATAGACTTTATGACCGCAGACTGCTATCCGTTCACACACGAATTTCTTGCAAGAGTGTCAACAAGAATAATTAATGAGGTTAGGGGCGTCAACAGAGTCGTTTACGACATCAGCACAAAACCGCCCGCCACCATAGAGTGGGAGTGATCATCAGCCAATAACAGTGCGGGAAAAAAACTGTGACGGCAAAAGAACCAAAATATCCCATCGACTTCAAAAAAGAGGTCTGTGAATACGCAAAAAAAGAGAACATCAAAAGCTCGGCCGCTGTTTATGGCGTTCACAGAAACACTGTCTCGAGATGGCTGAAAAAATACAGATCAAGAGGCGTGAAAGGCCTTATCGTAAAAAGGAACGATACGCAGGAAACCAAGATTGACAGCAAAACACTCGAAAGGATCGTCAGATACAAGAAAAAAAATCCGAAAGCCACTCTCAAAGAGATCAAAGAAAAATACAGCCTTGACTGCCACATATCACTGATCGCGAGAAAGCTGAGTAATGTAGAAAAAGCTGAACGAAGGCCGGGAAACGAATCCGTTATTTTAAGACTCAGGGTTGTAAAAAGGACACTCTTAAAAGGGGATGTAATTACAGTTTACAGATTTTCTATCCATTCATGCAGCGGAAAAC
>JAWOER010000249.1:0-6130 GCA_046482655.1 Candidatus Delongbacteria bacterium
GAAGCTCCCACCAGAATATGCTGGGGAGAAAAGAACAGATCCGTCCTGGTAAGGATCCCGCTGGGATGGCTGGGCGTGAGTAATATCATTTTTGATGCGAACCCGCAGGAAAAAAGACATAAGAAGGGCATGAGTCTTAATAATCAGACAATGGAGATCCGGAATGCGGACGGAAGCGCGAATGTCCATCAGCTTCTCGCAGGTCTCGCCGTTGCCGCAAGACACGGGCTGGAAATGAAAAACGCGGTAAAATTCGCCCAAAAACTTCATGTTGTGGGAAAAGACGCCAGTTCCGTTGATGATTTAAAAGAACTTCCCGGATCGTGTCATGAATCGGCTTTAGAACTCCAAAAAGCGGGAAAAATATATCAGGAACACGGAGTTTTTCCAAAAAATATGATAAGATCGCTGGTTAATGATCTTAAAAGCTACGAAGACAGTGACCTGAACAAAAAGATACACGGTGACTATAAGCTGCTCAAAGACTTGATAGACGAATATATTCACTGCGGATAAAATTCAAGCTGCGGGTCTTTGTTTTCTAAAATACAGTATAACAAGGCCTGCGCTTATCATGACCAGGCAAAGCAGCTGGCCCATTGTCATTCCCAGCAGGACAGAACCCAGATGATCATCAGGCTCGCGAACGAACTCTATGACGAACCTGAAAGACCCGTAGAGTATAAGGTATGCGGCAACAAAGAAGCCCGGAGGAAATTTTTTATTTCTTAAGCTCCACAGGATCGCAAATATGACTATACCTTCAAAAAAAGCCTCGTAAAGCTGGGAAGGGTGCCTCAGGTGTTCTCCGCCCGCCAACGGAAAATACATTCCCCACGGCATCTCTGTTGCCCTGCCGTAGAGTTCGCCGTTAATAAAATTCCCGATCCGCCCGAATGTATAGCCGAGAGGAGCGGCTATTACAATGTGGTCGATAAATTTAAAAAATCCGATCTTATTCTTTTTTGCAAAAAAATAGGTTCCCGCAAAAGCGGAAATGACAGCTCCGTGATAGCTCATACCCGCTATTCCTGTAAATTCAAACCCGTCCTCAAATCGGAACGGAAGGAATATCTCGAGAGGATTTTTGATAAAATAAGAAAGATTGTAGAACAGCACATAACCGAGACGGCCGCCCAAAAGAATGAACAGTATAACGGCAAAAAAATAATTTTCCAACAGCTCCTCTTCAACGCGAAACTCATTCTTTTTTATCCTGTATTTAAGCAGATAAAATGTAAGTGAGAACGCTATGATATACATTAGTCCGTAATATTTTATTTGAAAAGAACCGATCTCGATTATAGTCGGATCAATTCTGTAGGGCAGTGTCTGCCACCAGCTTGCAAATGAACCCATAGATCATCTTTTCCGAAATTTAAAACCAAATTTAACAATATAATAAAATTTCTGCAACATATAATAAATATTAAATAAAGATACTGACAAACTACTGACATGTCGAAAATTCTTGTTCAGACCGCAAAGAGCATGCATTATCAAATATTTTTTATATTATATTTATTATTGTATTTAAGTATATTTGAAAAATAGATATAAAAATTATGGCTCGTTATTTGTATATATGATTGGACGAGTATAAAATATCCGAGTAGAAATTAATTAAAATAGGAGAATCAAAATGGGAAAAATAATTGGGATCGACCTCGGTACAACAAACAGCTGTGCTGCGGTCATGGAAGGTAATGAACCTGTTATTATCAACAATGCGGAAGGCGGGAGGACGACCCCTTCGATAGTGGCATTTTCAAAAAACGGGGAAAGGCTTGTCGGCGGCCCTGCCAAAAGACAGGCTATAACGAATTCCCACAAAACCATTTATTCCATAAAAAGATTTATGGGAAGAAAGTATGATGAGGTGGGTCAGGAGCTAAAAGAAGTTCCTTATGAAGTTACCAAAAATGCCAACGGAGTCGTTCAGGTAAAAGTAGATGACAAAGAGTTTACACCGCCCGAAATATCGGCTGTCATACTTCAAAAACTGAAACAGGCGGCGGAAGACTACCTCGGTGCGAAAGTGACCGAAGCGGTCATTACCGTACCCGCATATTTTAATGATGCGCAAAGACAGGCAACAAAGGATGCAGGTATAATTGCAGGCCTTGATGTTAAAAGGATAGTCAACGAGCCTACAGCCGCGGCCTTGGCTTACGGCCTGGACAAAAAGATCGACGGGACCATAGCGATATACGACCTGGGCGGCGGTACTTTTGATATATCGATCCTGGAAATAGGTGACGGGGTTTTTGAAGTTAAATCCACCAACGGAGATACTCACCTCGGGGGAGACGATTTTGATCAAAAGCTTATTGATTATCTTGCGGAAGAATTTAAGAAACTCGAAGGAATAGACCTTAAAAAAGACCCTATGGCTCTTCAAAGGCTCAAAGAAGCGGCAGAGAAAGCAAAGATCGAACTTTCTTCACAAACTCAGACACAGGTGAATCTTCCTTTTATAACCGCAACACAGGACGGGCCGAAACACCTCGATATTAATTTGACAAGAGCTAAGTTCAACGATCTGACGGCTGACCTTGTAAAAAGATCCATTGAACCTTGTAAAACAGCGATGAAGGAAGCCGGAATAGATAAAAGTGAGATCAAAGAAGTAATACTTGTAGGCGGGTCCACAAGAATACCTGCTGTTGTTGACGCGGTCAGAGACTTTTTTGACAAAGAACCGAACAAAAGCGTCAACCCGGACGAAGTCGTGGCTCTCGGAGCTGCTATACAGGCCGGTATCCTTGCCGGTGATGTGAACGAAGTCCTGCTTTTGGATGTGACACCCCTTTCACTTGGAATAGAGACGCTGGGCGGAGTTATGACCAAGCTTATAGATGCCAATACGACCATCCCTGCCAAAAAGACCGAGACCTTTTCTACCGCCGCGGATAATCAGCCCGCTGTGGATATACATGTACTTCAGGGAGAAAGACCCATGGCGGCCGACAACAAAACTATCGGCAGATTCCAGCTTGACGGCATAGCACCCGCACCGAGGGGAGTTCCGCAGATCGAGGTTACATTTGACATAGACGCGAACGGCATTCTGAGCGTTTCTGCAAAAGACAAGGCTACGGGCAAAACGCAGAACATCAGGATCGAGGTTTCATCCGGACTGAGCGAAGCTGAAATAGAAAGAATGAAATCAGAAGCTAAAGCGAACGAGGAGGCCGACAAGAAAAAGAAAGAAAAGGTCGATGTTAGAAATTCAGCTGATCAGGCCGTCTTCCAAACAGAAAAACTCCTAAAAGATCTTGAAGGTAAGATCGATCCTTCGGATAAAGAGAAACTTGAAACGAGTGCGAACAAGCTGAAAGAAGTTCTTAAAACAGACGATATTGATGCGATCAAAAAAACTACCGATGAACACAATGCCGTCTGGCACGAGATAAGCCAGAAAATGGCTCAGGCCGGTCAGGCAGCAGGCGGAGACCAGGGTGCAGCGGGCGGTGCCCAAGATTTTGATCCTTCACAGCATCAGCCGAACGAAGACTCAGGCCCGGCAGATGAAAAAGATGATGTAGAGAATGCGGATTATGAAGAAGTCGATGACGACGATAAAGATAAATAGCGGTCTGTCTTCATGACACGGTACAGTAAAAAGACCCGGAGATTTTATCCCGGGTCTTTTTTATTTTTCCAAAACGATTATAACTCTGTTATCCAGAAAAGGATTTTTTAATATTTTTTTGCCTTTAAAAAGTTGTGTATTATCCTTTCCTGTAAGTAAAAAAAGCCGGCCGCCTTTTTTAACATTGTTCAAATAATGGCGTCTGAGGTTTTCAAAATGCCCGACACCTCGTGAAAAAACCGCGTCATATTTATCGGTAACCGGCAAAGATTCAAGCCTGCTGTTGATAATTTTTGTGTTATTTAAACCTATCTTTTTTGTGGCCAGTTCAAGAAAGAGCGTCTTTTTTTTTATAGAATCTAAAAGATCCACCTGTGAATCAGCCATCAGAACAGCAATGATAATTCCGGGCAGTCCCCCACCCGTACCCACATCAAGAAACCTGCCGTCCTTAGCTCTTAAGTTTTCATAAAAAAAATAAGTTTCTGTCAGAGCATTGATCAGTACTTCCGTTTCGGTCATTCTCGATATGAGGTTGACTTTTTTATTATATTCCAAAAGATAGTCAAAATAGCGGCCAAGTTTTTCTTCCGCATCTTTTTTTAGCACGGCACCCGATATTTTTTTGAATGAGTTTATGATCTGTTTATATCTTTCTGTCATATTAGCCCCATGGCCTTAATATTTATCAGGATCACAGAAACATCTGCAGGCGATATTCCCGCGATCCTGCCCGCCTGTCCGACCGATACCGGCTTTATCCGGTTCAGTTTTTCCACAGCCTCATTCTTTAAGCCCTTAAATTTTGAATAATCAACAGTCTGCGGCAATTTGATAGATTCATTTTTTTTAAATTTTTCTATCATTGCCTTCTGTCTTAAAATATACCCTTCATATTTTATGAGTGTTTCTGCCTGTTTTAGTTCGTACAATGAATATTTAAGGGAAAGCTTTATTGTATCGGTGCTTATCAGGCTCTCGATCGTCACTTCCGGCCTTTTAAGAAGTTTGTTCAAATTAGAACCTTCTGTTACCCTTTCAATGCCGAGAGTATCAAAATATCTGTTCAGGTCATTCATTTTTACTGTAATATTCTTTGTCTTATTTTTCAGTTCACTGATATTTTGGAGCCTTTTTTCCAAAAAACCGATCTCTGCTGGTTTTAAGAGTTTATATTTTTTTGCATACTTCAAAAGCCTCGAATCGGCATTATCGTGACGAAGCTCAAGACGGTATTCGGCAAGTGATGTGAACATTCTGTAGGGCTCTCTTATATCTTTTGTGATCAGATCATCAATAAGCACACCGATATACGCTTCGTTGCGCTTAAGGATAAAAGGTTCCCTGCCCTCTATTGAAAGTGAAGCGTTCACGGCCGCCATCAGCCCCTGGGCCGCGGCCTCCTCGTAACCGGAAGTCCCGTTGATCTGACCGGCAAAATAAAGATTTTTTATTTTGCGGGTCTCAAGTGTCATATTTATCTGGTATGCCGGAAAATAATCGTATTCTATGGCATAAGCCGGACGGACGAAATGGGCTTTTTCCAGCCCTTTTACGGTATGGAGGGCTTTTTTTTGGATATTTACGGGAAGACTTGATGAAAAACCGTTGATATAATACTCATTGGTCTCAAGACCTTCGGGTTCTAGAAAAAGCCTGTGCGAAATTTTCTCACGGAAACGGCTCACTTTATCCTCTATTGAGGGACAGTAACGCGGTCCGGTGCCCTTTATCTGACCGGAAAAAAGTGCGGTTTTATCAAGATTGTTCCCGATCAGCGCATGTGTTTTTTCGTTCGTGTATGCTATAAAGCACGGAACCTGTTTAAGATAGGTTTTATTGTGCCGGAACGAGAACGGTATCACATGCTTATCCGAACCGTGTTCCTCCATACCGGTAAGATCGATCGAATAACCTGCGATCCTCGGAGGGGTTCCGGTTTTTAAGCGGCCGGTCTCAAATCCGAGTTCCTGCAGCTTTTTGGAAAGGGTGTCCGATGATTTTTCCCCGAGCCGGCCCGATGCGATCTTCTTTTTACCGATGTGTATCACTGCTCTTAAAAAAGTTCCCGAACACACTATGACCTTTTCTGCGTGAATAATTCCGTTGATCTCTGTCTTTACGCCCCTGCAGGATCCGTTTTTGATGATCAGACCGGTCACTTCGTCCTGAAGCAGATCGATATTCCTGTGCTTTTCCAGTTTTGATCTTACAAATGCCGAATATTTCTTTTTATCGGACTGAACACGGAGTGCCCATACGGCCGGACCTTTTGATGAGTTTAGTGTCTTGAACTGTATCCCCGTTCTGTCGGCGGCAATACCCATCAGACCGCCCAGAATATCGATCTCTTTTACCAGATGGCTCTTTGCAAGTCCGCCAATTGCCGGATTGCAGGACATCTGTGCTGTCTGATCAACGGTCTGTGTTATCAGAAGCACCTTTTTTTTCAGCTGACCCGCGACCCATGATGCTTCAACTCCCGCATGGCCTCCGCCGACCACTACTATATCATACTCTTTTTTCAATTATTCT
>JAWOER010000083.1:0-5191 GCA_046482655.1 Candidatus Delongbacteria bacterium
CAAAAAGAGGTGATCAGCGAACATATTCCCGAATTCATTTCTTTTGACCCGTTTGACGACAAAGCGCTGGATCTCGGTACGGCAGTAATTTACGCATTTATCTTTTTCTCCATAGTTTATGCAGCCGGACTTCCTTATTATTATATTTTTAATACAGCAGCCATAATCCTTTTTATCTTTTTTAAGGCCGCCGGAGTACAGTTTTTTATCTCTGCATTAATTGTTTACGGAATGATATTAAAAAGGATAACAGATAAAACTCACCGCATAATTTTACTATTGATATGTGCTGTTCTGTCAGGTCTTGTCTCAGAAATATTTTGGAATAATTTAAGATCGTATCAACAAAATCGCCTGCTTACTTTCCTGAATCCCGAAAAATTTTCAACTGAAGGCGGATGGCAGATAATACAGTCCAAAACTGCTGTTTTTAACGGAAAACTCACCGGTTCAGGATTTATGGAAGGAGCTCAGACTCAGCTCAGATTCCTTCCTGAAGGGCATAATGATTTTATATTAAGTGTCCTTGCAGAAGAATTTGGACTTTTAGGAGTTATGATTTTACTTTTGAGCTTTTCTTATTTATTTTACAGACTGTTTAAAATAGTAAGCAGAACCAGCAGCAGATATCTATATCTTGCCGGAACGGGTATAATCGCTCTCCTCGTTGTACAGACGGTAATGAATGTCTATATCAGCTTGGGAATGCTGCCTGTGACCGGTCTGACATTGCCTTTTGTGAGTTACGGAGGTACGGCACTGGTCATAAATATGTTTATGGTGGGGGTTATTATGTCGATAGGCAATCAAAAAAATGTTATTAAAGGGATATAGATATTATGAAAAAGATCGTATTGTTCGAAGATGCGGGATATAAAAATTTTGGGCCACTCACAAGAACAAGGCCTGTGTTCGAGCTTCGGGACGGAACATACAGTATAAGGGAGAGGTACTCAAAAATATTTAAAGAATATGATTTTTATTTTTTTTACAGAAAATCTTTTGACCCTATGATAAAAAGACTGGGCTTAAAAGGTATGACGGAACTGAAAGATGGAGAAACATTTATTGCTGTAAACGCAAGAATACTGCCCAACAAGAATTTTATCAAGTATTTCGATGTGATAGAAAAACAGAAGAGCAGGCTGTCTGCTGATGACAGCGGAAATCTCATGACCGGCATTTTTAAATCGAAGTCTGAATTTGTTGAAAGTGTTAAAAAAGGTGTAAAAACGAGAGTTAAGCCGATACTTGAACTTATACAGTATCCCTGGGACCTGGTTAATTATACAGGGGAATGGATAAAAAACGATGTAGAACTGCAGAAAAAAGAAAACAAATGGATAAAACCAAAGATTGCCGGTGTTACGATCGTTAATAAGGAAGAGGTCTATATCAGCAGTTCTGCCAAAGTCGCTGCCGGAACTGTAATAGATGCCTCGAAAGGTCCGGTAATAATAGATGATAAAGCAGAAGTTATGTATAACAGCGTTATTCTGGGGCCTGCCTACATAGGTAAAAGATCGAAGATCAAGATAGGAACAAAAATATACGGGAATACTTCTATTGGAGATGTCTGTAAGATCGGGGGAGAGATAGAAAGCTCAATAATTCATGGATATTCCAACAAGCAGCATGAAGGTTTTCTGGGTCATTCTTATATTGGAGAATGGTGTAATATCGGAGCCGACACCAATAACTCAGATCTCAAAAACAACTATTCTTTCGTTAAGGTCGAGATTAACGGAAAACTTGTGGATACTGGCTCACTATTTGTGGGTATGATAATGGGAGATCACTCTAAAACGGGTATAAATACGATGATAAATACAGGAACCGTGATAGGTGTTGCATGCAATGTGTACGGGGAAGGTTTTCCTCCCAGGTATATCCCGGATTTCAGATGGGGCGGAAAGGAAAAACTCGTAAAATACCCGTTCAACAAAACAATTGAGACCGTCAGAACGGTAATGCTCAGAAGATCTTTAGAGCTTGAAAAAGGCGATGAGAATGTTCTGAAAAAAATATTTTTAAAAAGCTGATAAGGAGAAATGATGTCTGACAAAAAATTCTATTTAATATCTATTTTACTGCTGGTTGTTGCTATTTCACTAAGCTATAAGTATGAAGAAAGCGAAGCATCAACAAAAAATCCGATCGAATATTTTAATAAAATGAGCTACATTCTGCGGATAGTTGATAATGTATATGTTGAAGAGCCGGACACCGAAAAGATGATGACCGGTGCAATTGAGGGAATGTTAAGGAATCTGGACCCTCATTCTTCATATATACCTGCTGATAAACAAAAAACTGTAGAAGAGGATTTTAAAGGTGAATTCGGTGGTATAGGAATCGAATTCGAAATAAAGGACAAATATCTTACTGTAGTCTCGCCCATACCCGATACCCCTTCAGACAGGATCGGGCTGAGACCGGGAGACAGGATCGTCAGGATTGACGGTAAAACTGCATATGACATTTCTACAGAAGATGTATTCGAAAGACTGAAGGGCCCTGTAGGTACAAAAGTCGATATCTCAATTGCAAGACAGGGCGTGGATGAATTGATGGATTATGAAATTATCAGAGCAGCCATTCCCATCTACAGTGTGACAGCAGAATGTCTTCTGGATGACAATATTACAGGATATGTTTCCATTAACAGATTTGCTTCAAAAACTTCAAAAGAGTTGGAAGACGCTTTGAATATGCTGGAAAATAGAGGAATGCAAAGGCTTATTCTTGATCTGAGAGGCAATCCCGGAGGCCTTATGGACCAGGCGATCGAGATTGTGGATAAATTTATTGATGAAGATAAAATGATAGTTTATACTAAAGGAAGGTTCAGTGATTTTGATGAAGATTTTTATTCTACAAGTGAAGCTACTCACAAAAAAATGCCGATCGTTGTACTGATAGATGCAGGTTCTGCATCTGCGTCAGAGATCGTCAGCGGTGCACTTCAGGATCACGACAGAGCTTATATATTGGGAACAAAATCGTTTGGCAAAGGTCTGGTTCAAAGGCCTTTTGATCTTGGGGACGGTTCTGTTGTCAGGATTACCATATCAAAATATTATACCCCCACCGGAAGGCTGATCCAAAGACCATATGACGAGGGTCCGGAAAGTTATTTTCTGGACAGGTATCTGGATACGGATGGTATGACCGATGAAGAAAGGTTTGAACAGGATTCGATAAAACAGTCACAAAAATTCCTTACATTAAGGAAGAAAAGGACGGTTTACGGCGGGGGAGGAATAACCCCCGATTCACTCATAACCTACGATCCTGTTTCATCGCTCGTTACCGATTTGTACCGTCAGAGGGCTTTTCAGCATTTTGCCATTGAATATTTCAATTCACACACAAAACCGGATTGGCTTGGAAATTTTTCCGGATATTATAGTGATTTTGAAGTTGATGAAGTGCTGATTCAGAAATTTCTTGCTTCCACAGCAGAAAATAATATCAATATTGTCGATGTACTTCCCGAAAAAGACAATATAAAAAAAGGGCAGTTTTATCACACATTCGAAGAATTTGAAAAGGATGAAGAAAAAATTAGGCAGGAGATCAAATATAATATTGCCAGGCAGTTTTTTAAAGAAAAAAGTGAATATCCCAAGCTAAAGGCAATGAAAGATAAATTTGTTTTGAAAGCTTTGGAATTGATGGACGAAGCAAAAGAACTTGCGGACATATAGGACATCTTAAAATGATAGAAAGTATATATAAAGATTTTGACGGGCTCTTCCTTATCGATTTCAATGCCATAAAATGGGATTTTTTAAAATTAAATCCCGAAGACAGAGCGAGATTACTGATAGTTGAGGATGAAAGCTCTTTTAGAGAAATGCTGAAGGAAATATTTTCGTATCAGGAAGTTTACAGGATCGATACTGCATCCAACGGTTCAGAAGGATTGGAAAAATATATAAAGGACAGGCATGATCTGATATTGACTGATGTTATGATGGACGCACTGACCGGTATAGAAATGGCAGAAAAGATATTACAGATCGAACCCGATCAGAAAATCTTTTTCGTAAGCTCATGGTCAAGCAAAAAACATATGTTCGATAAATTTGAAAAGCAGTTCATTGAAGGCAGTTTTCAGTTTATAGACAAACCCTTTGATCTCGAAGAATTTCAAAATAGAGTTTTTTTGTTTATGGAGGACAGGCTTTCCGATATTATCTTTCATGTATTGGACCGAAGATCGCTAAAAAGAGCTATCAGTGATCTTGAACCTTACCAACTGATGGTTCTGCACAGAGAAATTTTAAATAAATGTATTTTTATTGCAAAAAAATTATTCGACATGGACTATACTAGAGAGAGTATAAGTTCTTATTTTTTAAAAGATAAGGAATATATGAAAAAAGTCGGATGTAATTTTGAGGAAGCTTATTGCCGGGGAAATGTTTGTGTAAAAATATCTCCGGGATGTGTTACAAAAAAACTTATAGAACAGATAGAAATAATTGTTGACTTGATAGAGGAAATTTACTATCGTTACAAAAGATTTAATTTAAGGAAAAGTATATGAAAAAAATTCTTGTTGTAGGATCCGTGGGAATAGATGATATAGAAACTCAGCACGGCAAAGTTGAAAAAGTGCCCGGAGGATCGGCTATTTATTTTGGTCTTTCGGCATCCATGTTCTCTAAAGTTAATTTTGTGGGGGTCGCCGGTACCGATTTTCCAAAAGAGACCATAGAAATGATGGAAAAACGGGGCATCGATCTAAAAGGTTTTGAGATCGTAGAAGGGAAAACTTTCCGATGGTCGGGAAAGTATCACGAGGATATGGATCATAGGGACACACTGCTGACAGAATTAAATGTCTTTGAAGATTTTAAACCAAGGCTCCCCGACGACTACATATCATCAGAGATAGTATTTCTTGCCAATATACATCCTTCCCTGCAGCTCGAAGTACTTGATTCTGTTACTTCTCCTGAATTGGTTATATCCGATACAATGAATTTTTGGATAAATAAAGAGCCGGAAAAGCTGGTGGAAGTTGTAAAAAGATCCGATATCTTTATTTTGAATGATTCGGAACTTACTTTGATGACGGGCATAAGAAATTTTCTGGCGGCTTCAGATAAAATGCTTGAAGAATGCTCTTTGTTAAAGGCGATCGTGGTCAAACTGGGCAAATTCGGTATTTACATGACAG
>JAWOER010000231.1:0-7938 GCA_046482655.1 Candidatus Delongbacteria bacterium
GTGTGTTTCCATGAATCTAGCCGTAGACATTCGTTTTTGTACTGTGTTTTTACTTAGTCTTTGTCTTAGTAATGAGTGTATTGCTACATCATGAAATGTTGCAGTTTTTGGATCTAATGTTATTGGGAAATCGGTTCTTTTAATATTTTTAAGATCATAATCTATTTCCACATTTTCCTCCCCAAATATTGGAGAAATATGTTCTTTTGATCTTTGGCTTATTATTTTGTCTATAATTTTGCATTCTTGGTTTTTACCTCCATCTAACTCATCATTATACAAGTTAGTTGAATCTGATTTTGTTGAATATACAAAAGTGTTCATGATCCTGTATATCCAAGGCAGCACGAGTGCGTATTGTATGGGTATAAAATTATTGAGCCAGTACGACATTGCACCTTCACGAACACCTATACCCCCGGGAGCAAAAAGAGCCAGGAGCCCAATTGTCCAGCTCAAAGGTAATATAAATAACAGTTCGGGATCTTCTATTACTGAAATATCAGTATAAGCTTTGATAAGAAAAATAAAGCCGAGGCTCATTAATAACCAGTTAAAAATCTGCAGTACCAAATATACCATATAGTCTCTCCTGCCCATCTGTTCCTCTATTAATGATCGCTTAAATCGTTTAAGTACAAAATTTGAGGATCTTACAAAGATGGACGGGAACCACAATACGGTTATGAATAAACATATTAGGATCAAAGCAATATGGAAATCGTTAGGAAATTCGGAGTTACTGCTCCTTGCCAGTATTAGACCAAGCCCCATAAAAAGACCGAGTCCGTTGGCAGTTATCTGAGAATAGAGAACGCTTTGGATAGACCCTGTTCTGCTCACGCCTTCTTTTCCAGAAAAATAAACAAGGCCTGCCAACTGAAACACTTTACCGGGTATATACCTTCCGAGATTTGAAATAAACCATGTCCTTAAAGCACTCAAAGTATTGATCTTCTCACCGATTGTTCCTAAAAGGAACTTCCACACAAAAACAGGATAAATAAGTGATACGAACAGAGTGATTACAAACGCAAACATATACATCGGATCATATTGAGAAAAATCAATAGACCTGATCTTATCAAAATTTTGCGAAATACTTTTGAAGAGAAACCAGCCTACTGTTGCAAAAAGAATATATCTGAGTGTATGTAATAAAAATTTTTTCATAACTGTCCATTATTTGCAATAACTTTCAAATATAAGCTTAATTTTAATAAAATGCTAAACAAAGTTTATATCCAAAACCATAAATAAACTTGACAATGAACATGATTTTGTTTTTATTTAAGCTCAAAACAAGGAATTTACAATGATAAAATTTGGTCTTATAGGATGCGGAAGAATATCGGACAACCATTTTAAGGCAATAGCTGAAATTGAAGAAGCGGTCATTAAGTGCTGTTGTGACACAGATATTAAGAAAGCAGAAGATAAAGCTGAGTTATACAATGTCTTCTCCGTATATTCTGACTATAAAAATATGATCAAAAGTGAGGACATAGATTCTGTTATAATATGCACTCCCTCCGGACTTCATCCCGAAGCAGGTATATTTGCAGCAGCCAATAAGTTGAATGTGATCACAGAAAAACCTATGGCGATAGATCTTGAGTCCGCCGACGAACTTATCCGCGAATGTGACAGGAACGGTGTAAAACTGTTCGTAGTTAAACAAAACCGTCTTAACAGAACTATGCAGCTTTTAAAGAAGGCTGTAGGCAAAAACAGATTCGGTAAAATTTATACAGTGCAGTCAAATGTTTTCTGGCAAAGACCTCAGTCGTATTACGATCAGGCTAAATGGAGGGGCACCTGGGAATTTGATGGCGGGGCTTTTATGAATCAGGCAAGCCATTATGTCGATGCTTTATACTGGCTGATAGGCCCGGTCGATCATGTACTCGCAGAAACAGCCACAATGCAAAGAAAGATAGAGACAGAGGACACGGGTTCTGCAATTTTGAAGTTCCGTAACGGTGTAATAGGAACGATTAATGTTACTTTACTTACCTATCCCAAAAACTTCGAAGGCTCAATTACAGTATTAGGTGAAAAAGGAACAGCAAAAATCGGAGGGATTGCCGTAAACAAGATCGAAAAATGGGATTTTGAAGAATATGACGATGATGACAGAATCGTAACCGAGTCAAACTACAATCCTCCTAATGTTTACGGCTTCGGGCATCTTCCATACTATATAAATGTAGTTTCCAGTCTTTTGGGGACATCTTCTCCGGGAACGGACGGAAGGGACGGAAGAAAATCACTGGAAATAATCAGAGCGATCTATCTTTCTGCAAAAGAGGGAAAAAAGGTAGCACTTCCCCTGGCTTGATCACTTTTCTTTTTTACCATCATCTTTTAATTCGTCTTTCAGAACGGTCGTGTGTTTGTTCATTTTCTTTATTTCTTCCAATAATTCTTCCTGCTTGATCAAACCGTTTTTTAACAGAACCTGAACAAGAGCTTCTATAGTTATTGTATTGGTTAAAGAAAGCTTTTCCACCGACAGATCGATCTGAGGCTTAACTTCACCTTTCTTTTTAAATGACAGCATATTTTCCGACTCCTTTTAATTTGTTGACTAAGATAATGATTCTGGTTATATTTAATAGGTGAACAAGTTAAAACAAAAAGGATATCATGGCAAGATTTTTATATATTTTTCTTTTAATACCGATACTGACTTCATGTAGTGATATTTTTTCTACAAGAGACGCTGAAGAGCCAGACGGCGTAACTGATGATCATTTTTATCAGTCAGCCTCCGAATTACTGAGTGGATTTAAAGTTTCATTATCTGGACTCGATCAATTTTTATATGAATCATTATTCTTAAATTCTCCTGTCTCAGACGAACGCTACAGATATATCTCCGAAGCTTCCGATATTGCATCTCCCGATATATTTGACGACTGGAATATCGAGAATGAAAAAGAATTTATAACAGGACTAAAAAAGGATTCAACAGCTGTTTCAGACATCCGACTCGATCACAGCCCTATTGATGAAGACGCTGACAGCCTGAAGATAGATCTGGATTATTTTATGAAAATATCTAAACAAAAATATTCTTATGAAATAAGTGGAAAATTTACTTTCGATCTTGTTAAACAAAACGGACATTTCTGGTATATCCGCACCTGGACTGACAGGTCACCTTCGGGCAAGAGTTTCAGCAGCCTTAAAGAACCGTATGTTTATTAAGGCTGATCAGATCTGTATTAATGCCGCAAATAAATGCGTTGACAAAAGTTATGAATTTCTTTATATTCGTATCCTTTAAAATAGAAGAATGCTCCCGTAGCTCAGTGGATAGAGCAGTGGTTTCCTAAACCATTGGTCGGAGGTTCAACTCCTCTCGGGAGTACTAAGTTACTTAATGAAGAAATTGTACTTATTCGCATAACAATTTCTTTTGAAAGTGTAAATTGTCTAATAAATTTCTTTGGGAGGCAAAGAATGAATATTGAGTTCAGAAGAAAACCGGATAAAGAAGAGATGGCCGCAACTTACGAATTCTTTAGAAAACACAAAAATAAAATTATCGCCTTTCTGATCGCTATTGCGCTCATAATCATTATTTCCAGCATATACAGATCTAATTACGAATCCAACAGGATAACTGCGGCAGATAAATTATTCGAGATCCGCACAGCCTATAATAGTAGCAATTACGAACAGGTTATAAACAGAGGCAATGAATATATTAAGAAATACTCGGGTTATGACTCAACCGGAGATATTCTGATACTTGTAGCTAAATCATACATCCGGCAGAATAACACAGATCAGGCTGTAGCGATCCTTGAAGACAATAAAGATCTGACCGATAATCCGATCTTTAAATACTCTGTCCACAATCACCTTGCAAGCCTTTACATGGATAAATGGCTGATCGAAAAAGACCCGGAGATGGCAAAAAAATCAGGCGATCATTATTTGAAAGCAGCCGAAAGTGACAGAGAATTACACAAAGAAAGAAATCTCTACAAAGCCGCCCAAAGCTTTACCCAGGCCGGGAACATCACTAAAGCAAAAAACATTCTTACTCCACTGTATCAAAACCTGCAGGATCTGGAATATAATCTAAGAGAAGAAGTAAAATATCTTTACGAAAATATTGAATAAAGAGAATTTTTCTGATAAAAGACCCTGTAAACATAAAGATTCTTCTTCAGTACGACGGAACTGATTTTGCCGGTTCTCAAATACAACCGGAACAAAGAACTGTGCAGGGCGTGCTGCAGTCTGGTTTAAGTGAACTATTCAAAACCCGAATAAAAACAGTTTTTGCCGGGAGAACAGACGCTGGGGTCCATGCACGCGAACAAACGGTCAAATTTTTGGTCACTCAAAACACTATTCCTTTCGAAAAAATTGCTCCTGCACTTAATACTCTGATGCCCTCAGATATTGTGGTATTATCTTCTGAAAAAGTTGACAGTGATTTTCATTCAAGGTTCAGCGCAAAAAAAAGAACTTACAGGTACTTTATTAACAATAAACCTGATGTTTTTAGAAAAAAATATACTCTTTTTCATCCTTTCAAAATAAACATTGACAAAATGAACTCAATTTCAGATATGTTTTTGGGCAACAGAGATTTCAGATCTTTCTGTTCATACCGCTCCGATACAAAAAATTATTTTTGTAATGTTTCCGAACTGATGTTTTTTGAAGATAACGACGAAAGCGTTATGCAGATAAGTTCAGACAGGTTTTTACATAATATGGTAAGAATAATATTGTCGGTGTTTTTGGAATATAATTGCGATAATATCGGAAAAGAAGATATCCTTTATATTCTGGAGAAAAAAGACCGCAGGTATTCCCCAAAAACTATTTCTCCCGGGGGACTTTTTTTGTGGAGAACCGAATATTGATCCTAATCAAATGAGACAGGAAGCAATAATAAGGGTCTTTTGTCCAGGATAAGATTCTTTTTTAAATACATCAACTCATCCTTAAATACATCTCCTGTCCGAAAAAAAGTATCTGAAGCTCCCAATGAAATTCCTGAGCTGAATATTTTTTGTGAAAGAGTGTAATTTTTAGGAAAATATACAGCACCATAATCTTCTATGCCGGCCAATTCTGCAGACAGTTCTATTGCTTTTGTCAATCCTCCCAGTTCATCGGCAAGCCCGTTCGCGACTGCCTGCTCACCGGTCCATATCTGACCCTGAGCCAATTCTTCTGTTGACTGAGGAGAAATATCTCTGCTTTCAGAGACTCTCTCTTTAAATTCTTCATATATACGCTTCATTGCTTTTTGCAACAACAGAATATCTTCCTCGTTATTCTCTTTCGTAAGATCAAAAATATCAGAATATTTTCCCGTCGATATTCTTTCACTGTTTATGCCAATTTTATCATAAAGTCCGCTAAAGTTCGGAATGATCGAAACAACACCAATTGACCCGGTAACCGTGTTGGGCTCAGCAAGTATTTTTTCCCCTGCACAAGAGATATAGTACCCGCCCGAAGCAGCAACAGGCCCCATGGATACAACCAGAGGGATTTTTGATCCGAGCTCTTTGAGCATTCTGAGTATTTTTTCTGAAGCGAGAGAAGAACCGCCTGGTGAATTTACCCTCAACACCACAGCTTTTATATCGTCATGTTCTTTTATCTCTGACACTATCTTTTTAATTCTTGAGGGAGTTATACCAATAAATGACAGGTCATTATCACTTCCCGAACCGGAAATATTACCTTCTGCAAGAATGACAGCTATCTTATCTTTTTTGTTCGCAATATCTGATTTGTAGGAATAATTATGAATGGAAATAATATTTTTCTTATCAATATCAAGGTCTTTTAATATTCCGTCAAATGATCTTAATTTATCCGCTAAGCCATATTTCAGGGCTTCGGCAGGAGTGATAAAGACCAACGACCCCTCCTTTATTTGACCTTCAAATTCATTTTTATCCAAGCTACGGGATTCTGCAACTTCTGTGCAGAAAACATCGAGTCTCTGATCGAGTATTTTTAGAATACTGATCCTGTATTCATCAGACATATTATCCCTGCTGAAATTTTCACCCGCACCTTTGAATCTGCCTATGTGGACAACATTGACTCCTATGCCCAGTTTTTCTGCAGCGTTCTTAAAATAGGGAACCGTAACTCCCGGACCGTTAAGTATTATCGGGACCGAGTTTGAGGGATCAATGATTATTTCATCTGCAACTGACGCTGCATAGTAATTGGCTGTATTGAGAGTACTTCCAAAGGCGAGGATCTTTTTATCTTCAAGCTTAAGATCTTTTAGAGCTTTAATAATTTCTCCGGTATGTTCAACAGATATATTCCAGTTGTCCAGATCCAGCATTATACCTTTGATCCTGTCGTCGGACGATGCCTGAAAGATCTTGTCAAGCACATCACTGAATATGAGAGGCCTCTTGCTCAGATCATATAATCTGAATTTTAGCAGATTAAATTCATGAGACGGACTCTCGTTCAGTCCGTCGGGGAATCTTAAAAGCATATAGCTTCCCTGCCTGATAAATTTTTCCGGACCATTCTCATCGGAGATCCTTGATATCATTACGCTCAACAGAATAATAACCGCCAGTAATGCAAAGGTGATCGCAACCACAGTTTTGAGCAGCCACTTAAAAGTTCTTTTTATAAATTCCAATTTTTCTCCTTATTGTGAAATATTCAAATATTGTATTCTACCGTTCTTTGCCGAAAGAAAATCGGGAAGTATCCTATAACTTACTTTAAGGTACTCAAGCATATCTCTGTAAACTAGTATTCTGGATAGGGGGATACTTTTTAAGGAAAAAATGACACTGTTCGCTTCTTCTATCCTGATTATCTCTTTTAAATTCTCCACCCCGCCCAACACGGCATGCCTTCCAATACTTTTTCCCAGGTAAGATTCTGCTGTATCAACAAAACCTGCGATTATCTTTCCCTCTTTTGACAACTCATTTTCACGCTCTGCCAGTGCGCACGAAACATCATCTATACCGACGATCAGAGTTTTATCCAGAAAAAATTTCAACTTTCTTAAAAGTATAAATCTCCATCCAAGCATTAACATTGCGCTTATACTGAGCATTAAGGCCAAAATTATTCTTGAAAAAGCAAATATTTTCATAAAATATGTCAGACTTAGCGTAATAAGAACAACATAGGCCATAGAAAGCAGAAACTTTCTGTACGAAAATTTAAATTCGCCATAAAGTCTGGTTAGGTAAAATATTGTTAATATTATTGTAATATATATAGCCGAAACCCCAAAATACATTTCAAAATTAATATCAGGCTCTGCGTCAGGACTGATCTTACCCAAAATCAGCAGTACAGGTTTGTAGCAGAGAACAGCCAGCCAAAGGCCGGTCAGGTATGAAAAAACATCAATTATGGGTAAAAGGTATATTCTTAGTATGATCTTGCCAATCGATATTAAAAACGAGAACATTATTGCAATGTCGAGAATAAATTTAAAAAAGAATGAATATTTCGATGTATAATTCTTTTTAACGAATATTTTCATCGAATTGAAAAAATATTTCCTTAATTTGATCTTATCCTTCTTTGAGCTTTGTCCCCTGTAATGAATAACATCAGCTATTGGAACATATTCTATCTTATAACCGCTTTCCTTTATCTGATAACAAAAATCAATATCCTCTCCATACATAAAATATTCTTCGGGCATCAAAATTCCCTTATCTATTATCTCCTTTCTCAAAAGCATAAAAGAACCCGAGACTGCATCTACCTCGGTAATCCTGTCATCCTCAAGATAGGAAAGATTACCTCGGTAATCCTGTCATCCTCAAGATAGGAAAGATTGTAACTGGCAAAAAGTTTAGAAGCGGGGAATAAACTGCTTAGTCCGGATAAATGACAAAACGAGTTCCATATAGTAGGAAAAGATCTGTGACAGGAGGGGTCCAAAGTCCC
>JAWOER010000234.1:0-4560 GCA_046482655.1 Candidatus Delongbacteria bacterium
AACTTCGAGAACTACACTAACAACGAGGAAGGAAAAGCTCTCGTTCAGCACGGACCGAAATTGGGGTAAGAATTACATACACGGCTGTTTAAAATATTTACCATCCCAGAATGTATGCGAAAACTAAAGGAGCGACTATGGTCGCGTCCGATTCGATGATGAATTTGGGAGTATCGGGAGTCAGTTTTCCCCAGGTTATTTTTTCGTTCGGTACCGCGCCGGAATAAGACCCGTAGCTCGTCGTCGAATCGCTTATCTGGCAGAAATATGACCATCTCGGAATATTTTCGAGTCTTAGATCCTGATAGAGCAACGGAACTACGCAGATGGGAAAATCTCCCGCGATCCCGCCGCCGATCTGAAAGAACCCGATCCCGTTCTGTGAATTTTTCCTGTACCAGTCGGCCAGGAACATCATGTATTCAACGCCTGTTTTTACAATATGAGGTTCGATCATTTTTTCGATGCAGTGGGCGATAAGATAATTTCCGCAGGTTGAATCCTCCCAGCCCGGAACGATGATCGGTGTGTTTTTTTCGCAGGCTGCAAGCATCCATGAATTTTTCGGGTCGATCTGGTATTCCTTTTCAAGCACGCCGCTTCTTATTATCTCATAGAAAAATTCATGAGGGAACATTCTTTTCCCCTCTTTATAGAGTTTCTGCCACAGACTTACTAGATGATCCTCGATCTTCCTCATCGCCTCCTCTTCGGGAATACATGTGTCGGTTACCCTGTTGTAATGATCATCGAGAAGATCCTGCTCGTCCTGAGGTGTCAGATCTCTGTATCCGGGCACTCTTTTGTAATTATTATGTGCAACGAGATTGAAAATGTCCTCCTCGAGATTCGCGCCTGTGCAGGTGATGATGTGAACCTTGTCCTGCCTTATCATTTCCGCAAGAGATATTCCAAGCTCCGCCGTGCTCATCGCTCCGGCAAGAGTTATCATCATCTTTTTACCGCTGTCTATCTGCTCCTCATAAGATACCGCCGCATCAACCAGGCTCGCAGCATTAAAATGTCTGTAATGTTTTAAAATGAAATCCGAAACGGGACCTTTATTCTTCATTTATTTTCTCCTCATAAATTTATAACTCAGCATTTTATAATAGAGTTTTGCCGCCAGAAAATCCGGGTGCGTGACGCCTTTTACAGGCGCGAGTTCAACAATATCGAAACCGAGAACGGTCTTTTCTACAAACACTTTTGAAAGGAAACTCAGAGTTTCGTCCCACCAGAGTCCGCCCGGTTCAGGGGTGCCTGTCGAGGGCATAATAGAAGGGTCAAATGCGTCAAGATCGAAGGTGATGTAAACCTTGTCCGTAATTTTCGACAGCGCTTTTTCCGGCCATTCAGGATCGGAATGGATCTGATGGGCAAAGAAGCATTTTTCGGTGTCCATGAACTTTTTTTCAGAGATATCCATGCTTCTTATTCCGATCTGAACAAGATTAGCCGTTACCGAAGCTTCGTGAACTGCACAGGCGTGACTGCAGCTTGAACCCTGATATTTGCTCCTAAGATCGGCGTGGGCATCAAAATGCAGGATCGTGATGCCTGGAAATTTTTCTGCAAAAGCCCTGATCACTCCTATTGAAATCGAGTGTTCGCCCCCGAAAAAGGTCAAAAATTTGCCCGTTCCAAGAAGCTCCTTCGTTTTAGAGTAAACTGCATCCGTCATTTTTTCAGGTGAATCGCTTTCAGTTATCGGGTCGAGTATGTGAATGCCTCTTTTGTAAACCTCAGAATCAGTTTCGATATCGTAAGTTTCCATATTCTCTGCCGCTTCAAGAAAAGCATCGAATCCCTTATCGGCACCCTTTCCCCATGTGCTCGTTCCGTCGTAGGGAACAGGCTGGAGCAGTATCTCCGCTCTTTCAAATTCTGAGTATTTTTCTTCAGTACCGCCGAATGTTCTCATCAGTCGTATCCTAATATCGTTAGCATGTTGTCCACAGTCTGCTCGTCCCTGTACAGATAATCCACGAAATTCCCGGTCTTGTCCCTGTCAATGATTACATGTTTGGGATCCGGAATCAGGCAGTGTTTAATACCACCGTAGCCGCTGATCGAATCCTGATATGCGCCTGTGTGGAAAAATCCTATGTACAGAGGTTCTTTATCGCTGTCGTTATAGGTGGGAAGAAGAATCTGCTGGTCCATGTCCTCTGAATTGTAATAGTCGGATCTGTCGCAGCTTATCCCGCCGATATTGACTCTGGTATATTCGTTGAACCATTTATTTATGGGCAGAAGAATGAATTTTTCGTTCATTGACCATGCATCCGGTATCGTGTTCATAACGCTGTTGTCAATAATGTACCATCTTTCAGATTCGTTCTGTTGTTTCTGCTCAAGCACTTTAAAGATGATCGCACCGCTTTCAGCCACAGTAAATCTTCCGAATTCAGTAAAAATGTCAGGTTCTGAAACATTGTCATTCTCGCAGGTCTCCCTGATGTTTCTCACTATCTCTCTGACCATGTGATTATAATCGTAGTCAAAGCCAAGATGATTCCTGACCGGAAAACCTCCGCCGAGATTTAATGAGTCTAGAGTCGGGCATATCTTTTTGAGTTTAGTGTAAAGATTGAGGCCTTTTTTAAACTCGCCCCAGTAATAAAAACTGTCCTTTATTCCCGAATCTATAAAAAAATGGAGCATTTTTAGCTCAAGAGCGGGGTTAGTACTGATCCTGCTATTATAAAAATCGATTATTTGAGTATGTCTGATGCCCAGTCTCGATGTGTAGTAGGTTGACTGAGGATCCTCTTCGATAGCCATTCTTATACCAACGGTGATTTTCTTTTTACCGTCAGAAATTTTCTCTATGCGGTCAAGCTCTTTCGGGCTGTCTAGGATTATAATTGAGTTTGAAAATCCGTCATCCTGAAGTGCGAATATTTTTTTTAAGTACTCTTCGGTTTTAAAACCGTTATGTATCAGATAGGTCGATTTGTCAAACTCCCCTTTTTTGTATAATTTTCTTATCAGATCAATATCGAAAGATGAGGATGTTTCTAAGTTGACACCGTGTTTCATGGCTGTTCCTATAACATGATGATAGTGGCAGCACTTGGTGCAGTAGCAGAAGTGATATTTGCCTGAATAGCCGTTAGCTTTTATGGCCCTTTTAAAAAGATTTTTGGATTTTTTTATCTGATCACCGATCTTCGGCAGATAGAAAAGTCTTAGCGGCGTGCCGTATTTATCTATAAGATATTTTAAAGAAAGACCGTGAAAGCTGAGATATCCTTCGTCAATGTCAAAACCTTCCTGCGGAAAATAATATGACTGTTCAATAAGATCGAAATATGTATTTTTCATCAGTCATTTCCTCCTTCTGTTATCAGATGTTCAACTGCGAACTTTACAGCAACGGCAAGATTTTTTTCGGCAGCCGCAAGAACAGAATCATCGGGTGTTTCATTTTTGGTGCGGTTAACGATAACTGATGCGATACAACCTGCTTTTAATCCGAAAGCCGAGGCCATTGTAAATAGCGTAGCCGATTCCATTTCGAAGTTCAGGACATTGAGTTTCTGCCACTGTTCGAGACTGCCCTGAAAGTCTTTGATCACATATTTAGAATAAGTATCGTACCTCTCCTGACCCGGATAAAATGTATCTGATGAAGCTGTGATGCCCGTATAATATGGAATTTTTGCTTTTTTCGCTCCTTCGATCAGGGCATTAATAACATCGATATCACCGACAGCCGGATATTCGATCGGAGCATAATGCTTCGAAGCTCCGTCAAGCCTTACAGCACCTGTGGTTATTATAAGTGAAGGGATTTCAATATCAGGCCGGATCGCTCCGGTCGTGCCTATTCTGATAAAATATTCAATGCCGAGGCCTGCAAGCTCCTCAACTGCGATCGACAACGAAGGTCCGCCTATTCCAGTCGAGCATACAAGGATCTTATTTCCGCCAACTTCAGACAGCCATGAAGTATATTCTCTGTTCGATGCGAGAAAAACAGCGTCCGGACTAATCGTCTTAGCCGTCTTTTCCACCCTGCCCGGATCTCCGGGAAGGATCGCGACCTTTGCACCTTTGATCATTTCACGCGATAATTTAATATGATATTTCATGACGATCAGCCTTAATTTATTAAATTTCAGGAATTTTTATTAAAAATAACAACAATAACACCGTTTTCAAAATTAATTCTCTGACTTTCTCCAACGGCCAGATTACTCAGCCCCAAAGGAATATTTCTTGACAGAACCTGATTTTTCAGCCCGTATTTAAAACCATCAAGAGTCACTCCATGACATTCATCCGTACCTGAGAACACCGAAACCGTCGAACACTCTGGAAAACCGAATTCATAACCTTTTGGAGCAATGCAGGGGAGAAAGAAAATATCCTCTTTCGCACTCGAAAAAGTGATCTTCATACCTCTTGAAGCAAAATCAACAGCAGTATCATAATTCGATCTTCTTTTAAAAGAAAATTTCGACCTGGACAACCAGAATAATTTACAAATTTCCCTTACCCGGGAAGAACTTGCCAACATGGTAGGAACAGCCACCGAATCAGTAATTCGCC
>JAWOER010000210.1:0-6002 GCA_046482655.1 Candidatus Delongbacteria bacterium
ACACTGACCGGAAGAGTCAAAATATTTAATAAGTGCACCCCGGTTCCAAGACCTACAAGAAGCATTATCAGAAGAAGGTATTTTGAAGAATCATCCCGTTCATGATTTTCTGTCCACATCAGGGTGAGCCAGAGCACAATAGAGGTAAAGAACATGCTAAGCGCATAAACTTCGGCCTCCACTGCATTAAACCAGAATGTGTATGTAAACGCAAAGGTCAGAGCTCCGATTGCAGAAGATCCGTTAATGATATAGACATCATAGATATCTTTTACACTTCCTCGCCATTTTTTTATCAGCATAGTGATTATCAGGTATAAAAACAGAACTGTGAAAGAGCTTGAGAAGACAGATATAAGATTGACCCGGAGTCCGATATCCTGGGCAATAGGAACCATGGAGAACAGTCTGCCGAGCATAAGATAAAATGGAGCTCCCGGAGGATGGGGCACGCCCAGAATGTATGATGTGGTTATAAATTCGCCGCAGTCCCAAAAAAGGAGTGTGGGTGCTACGGTCATAAGGTAAACTGTCGTTGAAATAAGAAATACGGCCAGTCCGAAAACACGGTTTATCTTTTTTTCATTTATTTTCATGTCGATCCTGTTTTTTTGTTTAAATTTCAGATCCTGTCACATCCTTGTCTGTCATCCTCTGTCCTCATGAAAAATATTTCTGATCTCATCGGGTGTTTTGTCCATTCCCAAAAGTACCATAAGCTTTAATCTGGCTTTTTCGCCGTTAAGGTCATAGGCCATCACGGCTCCCTTATCCTCCAGCTGTCTCGCTCCCCCGTCATAACCATACAGTCCGAGCACCCTGCCGTTCGGCACTCTGGAAGTTATTACGACCGGAATGTCTTTATCTATCGCTTCGAATATCGCTTTTTTGGATTCGGGATTAACATTTCCCCTGCCGAATGCTTCAATAACAATGCCTTTGGCGCCGTGCGAAATTGAACAGTCAATGAATTTTCTGCTCATTCCTGCGCAAAGCTTAATAAGATCGACATTCGGTTCGATCCTTTTTACATTATACTTATATCTGAATTCCGATTTTCTGTAGTAAATTATATCGTCCGCATCGATCATGCCCAAAAGTCCATACTGGGGAGCATCAAAAGCATTGGTCAGGTTCGTTGAAGATTTATAAACTTCTCTCACGCTGAAAATCTCGTCGTTTACGGCAAGCATGACGCCTCTGTCAAAACTGTTGTCACTGGCAGCTACCCTGACCGCGTTAAGAAGATTTCTGGGTCCGTCAAGACCGTTCTCCTCGTTAGATCTCATGGCAGCTGTAAAAATTACAGGTTTTTTTGTCTGAAGTGTCAAAAAAAGCATATAGGATGTCTCTTCTACGGTATCTGTTCCGTGAGTGATCACAACTCCTTCAAAATCATTAATAAGCCTGTTAACAAGCTCGGATAATTCAAACATCTTTTCCGGTGTCATCATAGGACTCGGTATATTGCTGAATTCGTGAAGCGTAATATCCGCAAAATCCCCAATTTCAGGTATGAGTTTAAGTATCTGATCTCCTGTAAGTGCAGGTACTACTCCGTCATAGCCCGCTTTCATTGAGATCGTGCCGCCGGTGGTTATTATTAATATCTTCTTCTTTTCCATGAGCTCCGGTCAGTTAATTTCTTGAACACGCTAACAGGATATTTTAAAGTCTATAAAAAAAATATCCGGTTACGGAACTGGTAAATATACTTCGGCAGTGTGTTATTTTCAAGAAAATAATTATCTAAATTTGTATATCCTTTTTTACTGCGAGTATGTTCTCAGTGTGCTTGTTTAAGGCTAAAATTCGGGGAATATGTGTCCCGTGCCTGAGCAATTTGACCGATCGGGCTATGATTTATGCGTAATAAAAAAAATAATTTTTTACTTGACAAACGAATACGCAGTGTTTAGATTGCTCGTATCAAGGCTAAGTTGTAGTTAAAGAAAAGGGAAAAGAAAAAAAAGGAGAAGAAAATGGCTGCAAAAAAAGAAATGGGTTACTGTGTAAAGTGCAGAGAGAAGAGAGAGTTCAAAAACGCAAAGCAAGTAAAAATGAAGAACGGAAGACCCGCTCTAAAAGGAACTTGCTCTAATTGCGGAACAGGAATGTATAAAATTCTTTCGGCAAAAAAGAAGTAAGCCAGTAGTTTTAATTTTCTAAAGGGAAGTTCGATCTTCCCTTTTTTTATTTACAAAATCTAAAATTTCAATTATATTCCATTCAGAAGAAAAATTTAACTTAATAAGGATAAATTTTGAAAAAATATTTTTTTATGCTCTTAGTATTGGCAGGCGTGAGTTTTGCACAGGTGACCGGATTTAGTGGCGTCGCCTCAGAAAACTTAGGACTTAAAGCTTACATTAATCCTTCTCTATTGGGTTATGAACCTGCAGTAAGATTTACATTTCTCAATTACTCTCGAGATCAATATTACCAAGGGAGCGGTTTTATTGCCGGTATGGGTAAATTGGCCTTTTCATACTATAAGGCTGACCCGGGTGAATTCTATTTGTTCGCATCAGGTTCTGAAGTATTAAGAGGATATTACACAGGAAGCTCCATTAGATGGTTTTCGGGGAGCACTTTAAATCCTGAATATGATCTTTCATTAACCCTGAGACCCTATAAATATTTTTCTCTCGGAGTGAATGTACAGAATGTTTTTCAGTCGAACTCAAAGATCATAACGACCAACGCTGGGCTTGCGTTAAGGCCTTTCGGCGACAGCAGGTTCACTCTTGAAGGAGATATGTCTTTCGGTAATGATGAGATAGACAGTTCATTTTACAGTATAAACGCATCGACAGAGATCATACAAGGTCTTAATGTCAAAGCAGGATTCAGTTCAAAACTGAACGACAGCGGTTACGACCCTGTTTACGAACTTGGTCTTGCCCTTACGCTCGGAAATTTTACCGGCGGAACCAGATCGGTGCATGACAAGGATTTCGAAAACGCGAACTACCTCAGTTTTGCAGAAGTAAGTAATGTAAGTCCTCAATCTTTATTTAAACCGAAAGAATCAAAACTTATTGAGATTGAGCTTGAAGGGGAGTATAGAGAAGAGGTACCGAAAGGTTTTTTTATAAATATGCTCGGAGGCGGAAATAGAAAAAGTACATCTGAACTCATAGGGAGGATCGAAAGACTGAAAAAAGATAAGTCTGTAGCGGGAATAATCTTAAAAAGCAAAAACTACTCGATGTCCTTCGCTCAAAGAGAGGAACTCAGAAATGTGCTCAAAGATTTTAAAGATTCAGGCAAAAGAATTTATTCTTATTTCGTCTCTGCTTCACAGTCGAACTACTACCTGATCTCTGTTTCGGATAAGATATATATGTATCCCGAAGGGGATCTTTCTCTTCAGGGTCTCGGTCTTGAACTTATGTTCTTTAAGGATATTATGGACAAGCTTGGAGTTAAGATGCAGGCAATAAGACACGGAAAGTTTAAAAGCGCTGTCGAACCGTTCATTCAGAATGAAGCTAGCGAAGAAAACCTTGAGCAGCTCGATACATTTCTGACAAGGTTGGATGTTCTGCTTAAAGAGGCTGTGACCGAAGGAAGGAAACTGACGCCCGACGAGCTTGAAACTATCATGAACACAATTCCGTATCATACCGGAAAGAGCGCGGTAGAAAATAAACTTGTCGATGAACTTCTGATAGAAAATGACCTTGTGAAAACAATTAAAAAACAAGAATCTGCAAGAGTCAGAACACTGAAAGGCAGGCAGTATTTTGCGTTAAAAGATCAGGCTGTTCAATGGCCTTCCGTTCTTGATAAACAGATCGCTGTAGTTTATGCCACAGGAAGCATAGTGACAGGAAAAAGTTCGGGTGGAGGATTTATATCTTCGAACAAAATGGGAAGCGAGACCACTGCCGGGATGATCAGAAGAGCAAGGGAAGATAAGAATGTAAAAGCTATTGTACTCAGAGTAGATTCAGGAGGAGGAAGCGGACTGGCGTCAGATCTGATCCTGACCGAACTCAGACTGGCTCAGGAAGAAGACAAAAAACCGGTTATAGTATCCATGGGCTCGGCAGCAGCATCAGGCGGATACTGGATCTCTGCTTACGCTGACAAAATATTCGCTGACAGGTCAACTCTGACGGGCTCAATAGGTGTTTTCGCTTTAATGCCGTCGATCGAGGGACTTTCAGGGAAAATAGGTATAAATACTCAGAGGATCAGAAAGAACAAATTCGCAGTCCAGTCAATTTTCAATGACCTTGACGAAGATGAAACTGCTTTCCTTCAGCAGCATATAGACGGATTCTACAAAGGTTTTGTGGAGAAAGTCGCAGAGGCGAGAGGAAAAACTTATGACGAGATCGACAAGATAGCTGAAGGCAGGGTCTGGGCAGGAGAAGATGCTCTTGAACTCGGGCTTATTGATGAGATCGGAGGTCTCAAAGAGGCGGTCGAATATGCAGCCGGCATTGCAGAGATCGACAGATCCGGCGGAGATTACATAAAAGTTATTTCCAAATACAGTGATTTATCATTTACTGAATTAGTTTTCAGTGTGGCAGCGGAGAAGCTTGACATGAGACTGCTTGAACAAATCAGAGAAAATGAGATATTCAATCTTCTCGATTCAGACGACATGATAATGATGATGATGCCCTATAGAGTTGAAATTAAATAAGGACTTTTTTATAAAGAACAGATAAATAATTAAATTGCACAAATTCAAAAATTTTATCATATTGTAATGTCGGAAAAACCGTAAAAAAGGAATTTATGGATACACAGGCACTTATTGACATGATAGCGAAAGCGAAAAAGGTAACACCCGTCGAGGTTTATCTTAAAGGCGAACTGAACGATATTGATTTTTCAGGAACGAAATTTTTCGGCGGAAGTGATTTCGGGACCGTGGTAGGCGACTGGCCGAAGGTTAAGGAAATACTTGAAAGGTACAAAGAAAAGATCACCGATCACTATATCAAATCGGACAGAAGGAATTCTGCGATACCTCTGCTTGATGCGAAAGAACTCAACTGCAGGATCGAACCCGGCACTTTCATCAGAGAGACGGCAAAAATAGGGAAGAACTGTGTTATAATGATGGGCACAGTTGTTAATATCGGTGCAGAGATAGGTGAAGGAACACTGCTTGACATGAATGTCGTTATAGGCGGAAGAGTTCTGGTCGGAAATAACTGCCACATTGGTGCGGGTGCTGTTCTCGCAGGCGTGATCGAACCGCCTTCCGCAAAACCTGTAACGATCGGCGACGATGTCATGATAGGAGCCAACGCGGTCGTTCTCGAGGGGGTTTCTGTGGGCAGCAGCGCGGTCATAGCAGCCGGATCAGTAGTCACGCAGGATGTGCCAGATAACATGGTCGCAGCCGGTATCCCGGCAAAGATAATCAAAAAACGGGACGCGAGAACGGACTCGAAAACCATAATAGTTGAAGCTCTGAGACAGCTTTAAGGAGGAACGGATGAAGTATTTGCCGCTGTTTTTAATTATTTCTGCAATATCTCTTTTTGCTTTAAAAGAATATGAGTATGCAAGGATAGTTACCGATGAAAAAGGAATGCAGGCCGTCAAAGCGGAAGGCTATGATATTCTGAGAGAGGGTTTTACCAAAAAAGGAAACGAGTATAGTTTTGAAATATATGTGGACGAAGAGGGCATCGGGAAACTTAGACAAATGGGTTTTGACCCCGAAGTCCGTATAGACAACAGGACGGCTAAAGAGCGCACAAAGGGTTACCGTACTAATGATCAGATCGGACAGGAGTTGGATTCTCTTCAGACTGTGTATCCTGATATCTGTGAAAGACTCAGAATAGGCTCGTCTGTCGAGGAAAGGCCTCTGTGGGCACTCAGGATATTCGATAAGAACAGCAGCAGAGATCTGAGACCTGAGTTTAAATACAACATCAATTTTAGTCTTCAATAGTTCAAAATCAGTAGCAAATACTTTCTCCCCATCTGCTTTATTGGGGAGACCTGTTCCACTTCCAGCTATA
>JAWOER010000096.1:0-4795 GCA_046482655.1 Candidatus Delongbacteria bacterium
TCCGACATCAACGGCAATATTTTTCATCTCTCCAAGACCTTCCTGAACCGCGATCAGCTGCTTTCCAACTGTTTCGAACGACTGTTGAAGCCTTTTATTTATGGTTTCCTGGAGCTTTTCGTCAACCGTCTTACGCATCTCTTCAAGCTGCCTGTTATTATCCTCTCTAATTTGCTCAAGATTCTTTTCTACCGTAGTCTTTACTTCCTTAACACTGTCAACAGTTTGTTTGTTCAACTCAGTCTGTCTTTCCGAAAAATCCCCGAATTTCTGACGCAGAAGCGAATTTATTTCTTTTGTATCTTCATTAAAACTCTCCTGAAATGACCTTAAAGCTCTGCTCAACTCTTCCCTGTTCGATTTTGACATTCCATTTACTTCTGTTCTGTTCATTTGAAATTCTTCTCTTACTGAACGCTCGGTCTTTTCTATTATAGACTCGAACTTTATCATCTTATCCTCTATTTCTTTCAGATTCCTATTCAGAAGGACATTATTTCCTCTGTATAGGATCAAGAACATATTTATGAGAACAAGTACGATGACTATGATTAGTATTATGGCGACCATCAAAAATCCCTGTTTTGTTTAAGTCCAATTATACGAATTTCTTTACAGTTTTTCAAATATTATAAAAGGTCCGAATCTTTTCAGCTCTATAAAATCAGAAGATCTGTAAAAACTTTCGACAGGGTAAGAAAATCCCTGAGCGGATAATTCGTTTATATGTCCTGTATGATACACGATCAATGAACCTGAAGGTATAATATTTTGTTCCGAATGATACAATCTTTTTGTTCTATGATCTTCCTTGTGACCGTCTATGAGGTCAATGCTGTATTTGGTAAAATGGTCAGTATATATTACTCTTTCGCTGTTGTTTTTTAAAAATGCGTTAAATTTATTTATATGGCTCATTTCAAAATAATCCCTAAAATGCTGTGTCATCTGGAGAGAATAAAAGACATAAAGTGCCAAAAGCAGAAACATCCACGCTTTTTTCATTTCTATAAAGAATCTTGAGGCTAATATCATTGAAGGCAGAAACAGGGGAAACAGGTACCATGTAAATCTCAAGACATTCGGTTTATATGCAGTAAGTGACATTGTAAAAAACAGATACAGAAATACCAGACCCAAAAACCAGTAAACGACAAGTTTGTTGTGCCGCTTTTTGCGATAAATAATAAGTTCCAGCATTGCAATAAAGGGAATAAACAGCATACTTCTTCTCAAAAACAAAGCTTTGGGGTTTTCAATAAATAACAGCTTGCTCAAAGCTGACAGATAATTACCTTTGGTATATCCGACCCGGCTGCCTTCGACAAAAAAATCGTTATGAGAAAAATTTGAGGCTGTTCCTGTCGCGGCAATACGATAAAAAAAATCTCCGTTAATAAGATAGTATATTACACCTTCGATAAATATTCCGAGACCGAGAACAGAAAGAGAAATAAAAATATATTTGTTAAAAGTATTTCGGACATAAAGCTGATATATAAAAAGTCCGGCCAGAAGTAGAGATGTGTAGAAAACATTTATCTTAAAAACAACCGACATCATGAATAGTACACCAGCAAGCACCGAATACCATAACTTTTTATCTCTGTTCGCCAAAAAGAGAAGAAGTATCCCTGAATTAATAAATACGGTAGAGAACAGATCCGTAAAAGCAACGGAAGCAAAAAGGATCTCTGTAGGATAAAATACAGTGAACAGCAGTACTATTACGGCACTTATCTCTGATTTTGTAATAACTTTGGTGATCTTGTAGCAAAGTACCATGTTAATAATAGAGAACAGGAAGGGAAATACGGTTGTTGCAGTCTCGTTGGTACCAAAAAGTTTAAATGAAAAAGCAGTTATCGCACTTTGGCCTATCCTTCTCAATATCGGATATCCTATATAATCAGCACCGTAATTCCCGTTATAAAGGGTATATGCCAAATAATTATAATAAGCGTCGTCTGAGTAAACATGCCCGAAATAGAAATAAAAACGAAGAAAAACCCCAACGCTCAGGAGCAGAATAACCGCAATTTTAGTTCTTTTATCATTCCAGACCATAAATTCTCTTTTTTGCTTAAGTTGAATAATAAGCAAATTCATACAGATTTACAAGAATAGAATACGGCTTTTGATACTAAAATTCGGGTAAAACAGTAAATCGAATAATATATTTCTTGCATGGAAATCAATAATGCCTTAAATTATGACAGGTAGATGTGCGTAAGATGATAAATGCAGATTAAAATCAAAATAGGAGGTTCAAAGTGAAGAAAGCAGGTTTCTTCTCCGTTTTATTATTGTCAGGAATTTTGCTGTTGGGACAAAACATAAATGAGCAGAATTTTAACAGATATTCACTTAAGATCGGTTATTCCGTTATCCAGCATCTCGAACCACAAATATATGGTGATAATGTAAATACCCAATCAGTCTCTGTATTTGACGGAAATTTGAGCGGGCTTGAAGCAATGGACGGAATTAACTTAAAAGCTCACTATTTTTTTAAAAACAATATCGGTGTTTATATCGATCTCGGATTCGGCAATTCTTCTAATTCTGTCCACTATTCAAACGAAGGCGGGCCCTTTGTTCAGTACGAAACATCAGCAGATTACAACAGTCAGTCCATAGGTTTAGCTTCAAGATTCACTTTCGAAAAGACACCTTTAGACATTATCCTGGGGACAAGTATAGGCAGATTCGGCTATAATATGAGTTACTCTTCCACCTCAGACGGAACCGGTCAGTGGTACGACGGAGAATATGATATCCTTAAATTCGGTATTGAAGCACTCCTTGAGTATAATGTATTTCGTGACCTGAATCTGTTTGCCGGGATAAATTATTCAACCCAGCTTGCTGTTGATTCTGATGATATATATATGGAATACACCGCCGACAATGGAGATTTCTATAATATTGTGTATAACAGTCCCTCGATGGCTGCAATTAATCTTTCATTAGGTCTTGGATACAATTTCTGATATGATCATGTTCAACAGAGGCACTATCCCTTGACTACAGCGACTGGGCTCAACTCAACAATTATTTCGACAAGATCTTTCTGGGCATTCATGACCTGATCTATATCTTTATATGCACCGGCGGCCTCGTCAAGATCATTTCTGTTCATCATTCCGTGTATGATCCCCTGATCATCAAGTCTTTTGATCTCAGCTTCAAGGTCAAGAGATCTTTTTGCTTCGTTCCTGCCCATCCTTCTCCCGGCACCATGTGAACACGATGTGAATGATTTTGGATTTCCCAGCCCTATAACAATATATGATTTTGAACCCTGCGATCCGGGGATGATCCCGGTCTCCCCTTTTCTTGCCGAAGTAGCACCTTTCCTGTGCACGAATACTTCTTCACCGTATTGTAATTCTTTTGAGGCGTAGTTATGAGCAATATTTATCATATCACCGAATTCTAGATCTCCAAGCGTATCTGTGAACGAGGAGCATATTTGATTCATCATCTCTTTTCTGTTCGCGTATGCAAATCGGACGCAGTAATTCATCTCAATAAGGTAGTTCTGAGCCTCAAATGAATCTGCCGGAAGATATGCGAGGTCTTTAGGTATCTTTATACCGGCAGAGCAAAGCTCCTTGGCTTTTGCGTTGTAATGATCCGCGACTCTTTTGCCGAGGTTTCTCGATCCGCTGTGAACCATGATCCATATATGACCGTCCGAACCTTTCTGAATCTCAATGAAGTGATTTCCGCCCCCGAGAGTGCCTATCTGTTTTCTCGCGTCTTCGAACTGCTCCAAACATACCATTCCCGGTTCAAGTTCTTTCGGATCAGGCATGAGAGAAATATCTTTCTTTTCCCTTTGATGATTAAAGCCGAGTGGGATCCGTTTTCTTATCTGATCCATAATAAGCTTAAGCTCTTCCCTGCAGACACTCGTGAGAGTGGTCCTGACTGCGCACATTCCGCAACCGATATCCACTCCTACAGCATTCGGTATTATGTGATCTTTTGAAGCAATGACCCCTCCGATCGGCATTCCGTAACCTTCATGGCAGTCAGGCATCAGTGCGACATGACTCGCTAGAAAAGGTAAAGCAGCGAGATCTTCAGCCTGCTTCATAGCTCCGGTTTCAACAGAGGCCGCCCATGAATAGATCGGAAGATTTGAAGTTTTAATTACTTTCATATTCTTTCCTCAGTTCCATTTCATGATCATAGTAAGCGTTCCGGATATTCTGAAGCACATCAACAGTAGAGTTTTCGAATGAAAAATTTTCACTGAGTCCGAGATCCGTCTCAGCATTGCTGAACCTGATAAAATTCTTGAGGCTGTTCCCTTTCTGATAAAACCTGAGTATCTGAAGTATCCGCAGCCCGTCTATCTTTTCGTGACAGGCGCGGATAAAGAGCTTTTCAGTCTTGAAATTTTTCCGCAGCGGCGCCCAGATGTTCTCCCCGAAGCACTCTGAGATGAAATCATCGATCGGAGTCGGCACATCAGATCTGAAAAGCTCCGGGAACAGCCTGCAGGTCTCCCCTATCCGGCTGAAAACTTCCGTATCATAAAACGGATAGCTTTCCCAGTCGCCGGCGAGCCCTTTGGTCACTGCGGGTCCCGTCCCGAACGGGACTCTGTCTGATTCCCGGGATGACGGATAAACGGTTTCGTCGTTCCATATCAGAATATCTCCCGCCTTTCTCATCCGGTTGACAAAGTAAAAATCCTCGCCGGCCTCTTTTGGAGTGATGCCGCTTATCTTACGGCAGCCGGATATCCTGAAACTTATCGCCGATCCCAGAGCCGTGAAAG
>JAWOER010000117.1:0-5689 GCA_046482655.1 Candidatus Delongbacteria bacterium
GTTGAAAAGGACGGTTTTGCAGAACTGCTTTTTACTATGGTCACGCATACGGGAACTCATATTGACGCCCCGTGCCATATTATAAAAGGCACAAGATCACTTTCCGATTTTTCTCTCGGTAAATTTGCGGGTCCTGCGATCATTATTGACTGCGAAGGAAAAGAAAAGATCAGCTTAGAGCTTCTACAAAGTCGCGAGAAAGATATAAATGAAGCAGAATTTGTACTTTTCCGGTCAGGGTGGAGCAGGAAATGGAGCGAAAAGGATTATTTCGGCAAGTATCCGGTACTAAAGCCCGAGGCTGCAGAATGGCTCTCCTGCTTTAAACTGAAAGCCGTCGGTTTCGATTATGTTTCAATTGATGCTATGGATGAGCCGGGAATGCCCAATCATAAGATGTTTTTATCAAAAGAGATACTCATAATCGAAAACCTCACAGATCTCGATAAACTTCCCGAAACAAAAT
Organism: Candidatus Delongbacteria bacterium; assembly: GCA_046482655.1. Classification (GTDB taxonomy): domain Bacteria; phylum UBA4055; class UBA4055; order UBA4055; family UBA4055; genus SLFX01. The sequence continues at coordinate 467 of JAWOER010000117.1, forward strand.
TCGATTTCTACGCCATTCCGTTAAAGATAGAAAACGCGGACGGCTCGCCGGTCAGGGCTTTCGCAGGGTTGATAATATAATTGATTTTCTGTAAAATAATTTGCATCTTACTGCGTTAACTTATATACTTAATGTATCGGAGAATTTTGATGTTCAGATCATTCATAATCTTAATAATTGCGGCTACGGCAGTACTTCAGGCCAAAATAGTCACGCTCGAACAGGCACAGGATTCGGCACTCGAAAAGAATTACGGTTATGCTATTGCTAAAGAAAATGTAGCCTACAGTGAGTTTTCGGTCAAAAGTTCCTTCTCCGGTTTTCTGCCGACCGCCAGCCTTTCGGCGAGCTATATGCTCTATACGCCCGAAGTCGAGATGTCCTCATACAAGTTCACTCCACCTTCTACCATGATACCTGTAACGATGACTCAGGAAGACAGAACAGCGTTCGGGCTCAGGATAAACCAGCCGGTCTATACGGGCGGGAAGATCTGGAATTCTTATCAGATCAGCAAGGATTCAGAACAGATGAGCAGAAATTCGCTGAACTCTGAAATGATGGGGCTGTTATCCGATGTCGAATCGTACTACCTGAATGTTCTGGAAGCTAAAGAGCGGCTCAATATCGCAAAAGAATCGCTTGAACTTTCCAAAAAGAATGAGGAGACCGCCAGGATCAAATTCGATTCGGGACTGATCTCCAAGGCGGATTATTTAAAGAATTCATCGGCGAGAGCGAACAGCGAGGTGGGTCTCGTCAACGCGGAAAAGGGATATGAGCTGGCAAAGATAAGTTTTTCTAACCTGACCGGACTTGATAATTTTGAGCTGGAAGGTATTGACCACTCCTATTATGAGCCTGTCATTACAAAGCTGAGCGGAGCCTTATTTTCCGAGATATCCGATAAAATTAACAGCCTGAGAGAAATTGCTTTTGAGAATAACAGTGATCTAAAGAACATTGATCTAACAAAAGAAATTAATGAAAAGAAGATATCAATGTCTGCCGGTAATTTTATGCCCAGCGTAAGTCTTTCATACTCAACGGAATGGTCAAAAACCAATCTTACTGACGATTTTTCAAATTCAGGTACCGTCAGCCTTTCAGCATCCGTGCCTGTTCTGCCGCTTTATGATAATTACGCAACGCTTCAGAAAAGTAAGATCGACCTTAAAAGATCGGAACTGACTCAAATGCAGCTTATTGACAATATATCTGCACAGATCAAAACTTATCTTTACACACTCGTTTCAGGTTCAAAACAGTTCACAAGCTCAAAAGTGGCGGTAGAACTCGCTAATGAAACATATACGAATGTTGAGGAAAGGGCCAACTCAGGGCTTTCAACTGAAGATGAGCTTAATACAGCCAGACTTGCTCTTATACAGGCAAAATACGACCAGACTTCAGCCTATTACTCTATCCTGAAAACAAAATCCGCGCTTATGAAAGTTCTGGGAATAAATGACGAAGAAGAAATAATTAATCTGTTTTAAATAGAGGCACAAAAATGAATAAAATAAAACTTATACCGGCCATCTTAACTTCAGCAATAATTTTACTTTCCTGTTCAAAATCGGAAGAAAATCCGGGTAAAAAGAATGAAGGTGTTCAGAACCCCGCCGTAACAGTCAAAGTGGAAGTAATTCAACCGAGAGATCTTCAGCTTTATGCCGAAATTACAGGCAAGCTGGAAGGAATAACCGATATTGTTTATTACAGTGAGGTCGCAGGAAAAGTAAAATCTGTTGAGAAAGGTCTTGGAGACATGGTAAAGAAAGGCGAAGCTATAGCCTACCTTGACTCGGAGAACTACCGCATAACCTATGATCAGGCAAAATCGGAGCTCAAATCAGCAGAAGCAGGTCTGGAAGCATTAAAGATCAAGCTGGAATCAACCAAAAAGCTGTACGACAGCGGAAAAGTGTCAAAATTTGAACTGACCAATGATCAGAGCGCGTTAAAGAAAGCTGAAGCGGCCGTTGAGGGAGCCAGAGCCAATGTGGAGAGAGCCAGAATAAATTATGAAAATTCAAAATTTTTATCTCCTGTTGACGGATCTATAGCCCAGATCAATATAAAACAGGGACAGTTCGTTGCAACGGGCCAGCCGGTCGCATCAATAGTTGACTGCAGTCAGCTCGTTATAAAGACAGGTGTGACAGAACAGGACATCCGCTCAATAAAGACCGGAGCGGAGGTTAAGATCAGGCACAACGGTTCCGGGGAGGTCATCTACGGCAAAGTGACCGGGACCGGCAAAAAGCCCGGCACCACAGGAAACTATCCCGTTGAGATCGTGATAGAGAACGAGGATGCAGAGCTGATCCCGGGTATGATAGTTTCAGGAAGGATCGAATCGAGAAAGATCGAGAATGTTATATACACAGATTTTGATAATGTAGTTGAGGAGTTTGGAAACTATTTCGCTTACCTGGTGGACAGCGGGAACAAAGCTGTCAAAAGGAAGATCGAGCCCGGTAGGAAATACGGGAACTCGCTTATTATTCTTTCAGGACTGGAACCGGGCGAAAAGATCGTAGTCTCGGGTGTAGATGCTCTAAACGATAACGCTCAGGTCAAAATTTACGGTAATAATAAAAAATAAACAGCCGCGGGGCAAAAAATGAATCTGCCAAAGTTCTCAGTCAGAAATCCTGTATTAATAAATATGGTCATGATAATAATCTTCATTCTCGGTATTTTTTATATTTTTGATATGCCCAAAGAATCTATGCCGCAGATAGAGTGGGGTAGATTTATAATCACTGTTGTTTATCCCGGCGTTGCTCCTGATGAGATCGAAACACTCATAATTCAGGAAATTGAGGATGAACTCGCAGACATGACAGATATCGATTATATAAGCTCAACCGCATACGAGGGAAGAGCGGTCATATTCGTCAACCTGATGCCCGACGCTGATATTGACAAAGCCTGGGGCGATGTTTCCAGAGAACTGGACAAGGTCAGAGATCTGCCCGAAGATGCTACCGATCCCTATATGCAGAATATGAGCATGCGTGAAATGAAAACGGTATGTACCATAGCTGTTGAGGGAGAAACTTATACGCCTGACGGTATCAAAAGGATAAGCGAAGAACTAAAAAACGACCTGTCAAAGATCGAGTATGTTTCAAAAGTTGAACTGAAAGGTGCCAAGACGAGAGAGATCAGGATCGAACCCGATCTGAAAAAGATGGAATATTTCAATATAAGCTTTAACGATATTGAGAACGCCGTAAGATCAAGGAACCTTAACCTGCCCGGAGGAACCGTGATCGCGGGAAAATCGGAAGTGCTTGTAAGAACAATGGGGCAGTTCGAAAGCGTGGATCAGATCGAATATGTGGTACTCAAAGCTTTTGAGAGCGGTTCAGTCTTAAGGATAAGAGACATTGCGGAAGTAGTCGATACCTATGAAGATATGAATGTTATAACAAGGCTGGACGGCAAAGAAAGTCTTAACCTTTATGTCTATCAGAATGCCGACGGTAATATTTTAGACATTATAAAAGATATCCGAAGCTATGTTGCAACTGTTCCCGATAAATATAAAAATGTTCAGGCCAGAGTGGTAAATGACGGTTCTATAAGCGTAAAAAGCAGCATCAGCACGCTTTCCTCATCGGCATTACTCGGAATAATCCTTGTTTTTATAACTCTGCTTATCTTTATCGGATGGAGGAACGCTGTATTTGCGGCTATGGGAATACCGTTCACTTTTTTAATGACATTCTGGCTGATGCAGTATTTAGATATAACGATAAATAATTTAAGCCTCTTCGCCCTTGTTCTCGTGCTTGGTATGGTAGTTGACGATGCGATAGTGGTGATTGAAAATATTCACAGGAATATAGAAGAGGGAATGGATCCGAAAGAAGCGGCGGTAAAAGGAACCGGAGAAGTGATGTGGCCCGTGATCGCTGCGGTTTTAACCACGATAGCCGCATTTATGCCTCTTTTGATGATGGAAGGTCACATGGGAAGGTTTCTGAATGTGTTCCCGAAAGTCGTTTCTCTCGCACTGTTTGCATCATTATTCGAAGCTCTTCTCATACTGCCGTCACACCTCGCCGACTTCTCAAAACCGAATGACAAAAAGAAGTCTGACGGTCATTTTTACAAAAAGCTGGCGTCAAAGTACAGTTTTTTGCTGGTCGGATTTTTAAAAAGAAGAGTACTTGTCATGTCGCTTGTGATCATTGTTCTTTTCGCATCGTTTTTCGCTGTGGTCAGAGGCCTTGTAAAGTTTGAATTTTTTCCCAAAACAGCACCGACCACACTAACGATCAAGGCGGAAACATTTGCCGGAACCCGTCTGGAAAAAACTGATTCTTTAACAAATGTGATCGAAAATTTTGTAATGAACATGCCTTATCAGGAAAATTTTAAAGCACTAAATTCAAATATAGGTCAGCAGCAGGACAGGGCGTTCTGGGATGAAGGGACCAACCTGATCGAACTCAGATTGGATCTTATAGATGCCGACAGCCTGACGGTGGACTTAAATGTCGTAACTTCAGGCATTAGAAAGTTTTTGAACAGCATGCCCGATATCGTAAGTTACAAGTTCGCAACAGGCAGGTCGGGTCCTCCCACAGGTGAGGATGTCGAACTCAGGATCCTCGGAGACGATCTCGAAAAGCTACAGGATATCTCCGAAAACGTAAGAGCAACCCTGGATCTCATTCCCGGGGTCAAGGATATTGATGATGACTTTGATGCAGGAAAGAAGGAGATGAAGATATTTCCCGATTTCGACAGGCTTGCTCTATACGGCGTAGGAGTATCCGAACTGGCTTCATTCATAAGAACAGCGTCTGTAGGTAAGGTTATTTCGGAGTATTCAGAAAGGTCGGACAAATACAATATGAGGGTCATTTTACCCGAAGACCAGTTCGACACAGTCGAAAATGTCCGCAATATGAAGATGAATACCCGGACAGGAAAAAAGATCGTATTAAAAGATGTTGCTGAATTTAAAATTTCTGACACGATCTCAAGAATTTCCAGGAGGGACGGAAAACGAACCGTGACCATAACCGCAAATGTGGGGGAATACACTCAGGACGGAAAAACATACCAAAGGACTCCCGACGAGGCCAATGAACTTCTATTCGGCAGCAAGATCAAAAATATCACCGGATTACTGGAGAATTTCGAACAAGACAATCCGGGATACGACATAGAAGTGGGGGGAGCCAGCGATGAACGGGC
>JAWOER010000152.1:0-13272 GCA_046482655.1 Candidatus Delongbacteria bacterium
GAAAATTGAATATAATGAAGCTGTTAAAACCGTAGCTGGAGTCTGCAGAAAAGCACCTGCCGCAGCTTTTGAATCATCCGAAAAGATACAGATAGAGCCGTTCTACACCAAAGCGGATGTGGAAAAGCTTGAGTTTACCGATTACGATGCCGGAGTGACGCCCTATTTGCGCGGCCCTTTCGCGACCATGGGAGCGACAAAGCCCTGGACGATCAGGCAGTACGCCGGATTTTCGACAGCAGAAGACTCCAACGCTTTCTACAGAAGAAATCTGGCAGCAGGTCAGAAGGGGCTTTCGGTCGCCTTCGATCTCGCCACACACAGAGGCTACGACTCAGATCACCCGAGGGTAAAGGGAGATGTGGGAAAGGCCGGCGTGGCTATCGACAGCGTACTGGATATGAAGATATTGTTCGACAATATACCCCTAAACAAAATGTCTGTCTCAATGACGATGAACGGAGCTGTTCTTCCCGTTATGGCCTTCTATATCGTGACCGCTCTTGAGCAGGGCGCTAAGCTTGAGGAGCTTTCGGGAACGATCCAGAACGACATTTTAAAGGAGTTCATGGTAAGGAACACCTATATTTACCCCCCGAAGCCTTCAATGAAAATTATTTCGGATATTTTCGAATACACATCTAAGAACATGCCTAAATTCAACTCTATTTCAATATCCGGCTATCACATGCAGGAAGCCGGGGCGACCGCAGATATCGAGCTTGCCTACACCCTCGCGGACGGCTGGGAATATTTGAGAGCCGGGATAAAAGCCGGGCTGAATATTGATGCTTTTGCACCCAGACTGTCATTTTTTTGGGGCATAGGCATGAGCCATTTTATGGAGATCGCAAAAATGAGAGCGGGAAGGCTTTTGTGGGCAAAAATAGTCAATACCTTCGGACCGAAAAATCCGAAATCGCTGAAACTGAAAACACACTCACAGACTTCCGGGTGGAGTCTTGCGGAGCAGGATCCATTCAACAATGTTGTGCGTACCTGCGAAGAAGCACTGGCAGCGGCTTTCGGCCATACATCATCGCTTCACACCAATGCACTTGATGAAGCTATCGCACTGCCGACAGATTTTTCTGCCAGGATCGCCAGGAATACACAAATATTCCTTCAGGAGGAAACAGGCATAACAAAAGCTGTTGACCCCTGGGGAGGTTCATATTTTGTAGAAAAACTTACTGATGAGATCGTAAAAAAAGCATGGACTCACATACAGGAAGTTGAAAAACTCGGCGGAATGGCAAAAGCTATAGAGAGCGGACTTCCCAAGATGAGAATAGAGGAGGCATCTGCCAGAAAACAGGCTATGATAGATACAGGCGAGGAAGCAATTATAGGCATAAATAAGTATAAACTCGACAAGCAGGATCCTATAGATGTACTTGAAGTTGATAACTCCGCAGTCCGTTCTTCACAGATCAGAAGGATCGAAAAACTCAAAGCGGAAAGAGATCCCGAAGCCTTAAAAAAGGCACTTGATGCGATCACAAGATGTGCCGAAACAGGAGAAGGCAATCTCCTTGAGCTCAGCGTGGAGGCTGCAAAGGCCAGAGCAAGTCTGGGTGAAATTTCAGATGCCTGCGAAAAAGTTTTCGGAAGGCATAAAGCTGTTGTTAAAATGATATCGGGGGTATATTCAGGCGTGGCTAAAAATAATGAGACTTTTGAAAAAGCAAAAAAACTTGTTGAGCAGTTCGAAAAGATTGAAGGCAGAAGGCCCAGAATAATGATAGCGAAAATGGGTCAAGACGGTCATGACAGAGGCGCAAAAGTGGTAGCGACAAGTTTCGCTGATCTGGGATTTGATGTGGATATGGGTCCTTTGTTCCAGACTCCTGAAGAGGCCGCAAAAGAAGCTGTCGAGAACGATGTTCACATTCTTGCCGTATCCTCGCTCGCCGCCGGGCACAAAACTCTTGTCCCGGATGTGATCGAAGAGCTTAAAAAGCTCGGACGGGATGACATTATGATAATCGTAGGCGGGGTTATACCTTCGCAGGATTACGACTATCTTTATGATGCAGGCGCGGCAGCGGTCTTCGGTCCCGGAACGGTAATTGCCGATTCCGCAATTAGGATACTTGACATTCTGATAAAGAAAGTAAAACAGGACAGGGAATAATAGTCAGACTAAAGAAATTATTTGAGAACAGGACTCGGAATCTGTACTTCGGTACTGTGATCCTGTATCCTGTTTTCATACTAATACTGAGCTTCATCCTCGCGGTGTATTCGGGTCAGTACGGCGATATTTTTTATTCGTTCTTAAGGATAGCTGCTTTCTTCATACTGCCTGTATTTGCTTTCTCCGCCTATCTTTTCAGACCCGTGCTTTCGTATCTCAAAAAGGAAAGAGAATTCGACACGCTCGTCGGGGACAGAGTGAGAGATCTGACGCTTCTTACGGTCGCGCTTTTCTTTCTGACCGCGCTTTTCTATTCGCTGATCAATCTGCTTTTCATGAAGTTCAGCTATGAGAGTGTTTTTTCGTTCGGCACTGTGGTCAGGGTGATAAACCGGAACTGCGTAATGGGCACGATATTCACTTATTTCCTCGCCGACAGCTTCAGCATCTACCTGAAAGAAAAGCTTTTTGAGAGCAGAGGCATGATCTTTTCTCCCCAGAAAAACAGCATAATGCTAAAACTCATTCTGGCTTTCGCAGGTATATCGCTGTCCCCACTTCTCGAGATCTATTATCTTGTCAGCCCGTACCTTGAGGACATCGGCGGCAGCATACTTATGCAGATCAGCGTTATAAGCACGATGCTTGTAGTAATGATAATTATATCTGCTGTCATGATAACTTCAGGGATCAAAAGGCCAATGAATATAATACTCAGGTCTTTCAGAGCGGCCGAGGAAGGAAATTTCTCGCACATACCCGTTATATCCGACGACGAATCCGGAGTAATCGCGGAAAACTACAACAGAATGCTCACCGGATTAAAGGAAAGGGATTTCATACGGGATACTTTCGGTAAGTTCGTGACTAAAGAAGTGGCCACAGAGATATTGAAAGGATCGGAAGTGCTTCAGACCGGGCTCAAAAAGAAGATAACCGTAATGTTCACCGACATAGAGAACTATACTTCAATAACCGAGGACATGCAGCCGGAGGAAGTAGTCGAAATGCTCAACGAGTACTTTACCGGAATGGTCTCGATAATCAGGAAGCACAAGGGTGTCGTGAACAAATTTATTGGTGATGCTGTAATGGCTTTCTTCAATGCACCGGCAGACGATAACGATCATGCAGACAACGCGGTTAAAGCGGCTCTGGAGATGAACGAATATGTAAAAACGCACAAATTCCTGAAAGGTACAAAAGAACTGAAGACGCGGATCGGGATCAACACAGACCAGGTCGTCGTAGGCAGTATCGGCTCGATAGACAGGCTCGAGTACACAGTTATCGGAGACGGAGTGAATGTTTCTTCAAGGCTGGAAGGACTGAACAAGCAGTTCGGAACTTACATCATGGCAGGAGAGAACACTTTTTCCGAGCTCAAAGAGATTTACGGTCTGGAAGAGATCACAGAAACTAAGCTCAAGGGTAAAGGTAAGCCTACAAGAGTTTACGGAATAAAAACAGTTTAAGAGGCACCTTATGAAAAAAATAACAATTATAATATTTATGACAGCGTCACTACTTTTCGCGGCAAGGCCGGTCGAGCTGGGATTCGTGATCGGCGAGCCGACTGGACTGAGCGCAAGATTCCCGACCGGAAGCAATTCAATCGACCTGCATTTCGGAAGCGGCTACGGCGGAGGTTTGTCTCTGCACGGTGCATATCTTTTCCACACCAGAAGCGGTCTGGTTATTGAAGGAAGAAACCTTCCCTTTTACTACGGACCCAGATTAGCTTTCAGTGAAGGCCGCGACGACCGGTGGCACGATCGCGACTCCAATCTCGGCGTATTTTTCGACATGGGACTTAACTATATGTTCAGAGAAATTCCATTCAACATGTTCTTAGAGCTCGCACCCGGTTTAAGGTTCGGGAATGGCGCATCTTTCGACATAGCGGGAGGAATAGGTTTCAGATATGTGTTCGGCAGATATTCAGGCAGTAATAATAAAAAAGAAAAGCCAAAAGGGGTAGATGTTAACTGGTAGGTCGTAATGAGAACAAAGAGCGGAGAAACAGTTTCAAAAATATCGGGAGTCACCTTCAAAAGAATACTTGTCTTTTTTAAAGGCCACTCCAAACATTTAGTTCTGGCCGTTCTGATCGTCCTGCTCGGTGTAGCCTTAAACGCATCTCTGCCGATCGTTTTTCGGGAAATGATAGACAAAGCCATCCCGTCAAAAGAATTGCGGCAGGTAGTGATCTACGGATCTATATACCTTTCCATTATAGTGAGTCTGGGAGCCGCCCAGTATTTTCAGCAGTTAATTGTCGGATACATGGGCATCGACATAATAAACAATATAAAGCGGGTAATATTTTCTCATGTACTCACTCTGTCTATATCTTTTTTCGACAAACAGGGGGCCGGCAGGCTGATCAGCAGGATCGAATCCGATTCTCAGAAACTCTTTATGCTCTTCTCATCCATAGGCCTTTCCCTGCTTGCAGGATTTATGAACATAATAGTTGCGGTTACTATAATGCTTTTTACAAATGTAAAACTCACTCTTATAGTACTGTCGATATCCCCGATCTATCTTTTGGGCGCCTATTTGATCTTTAGTAAAATGAGACCGATGTTCCGAAAGGACAGAGTATTGTATGCCAGGATCGTTTCTTTTTTGGGAGAACATATAAAAGCCATCCCTCTTTTGCGCAACCTTAATAACCTGAAGTGGTCGATGAACAAGTTTGACAGGGTCAATCAGGATAAGAGGTGGTATGAGTTCAAGATATCCCTGCTGGAGCAAAGTGTCTGGTTCGTTATGATGCTGTGCCCGCAGATTGTTATTTTCCTTATACTGTATAACAGTGTTGAGTGGATAAAACAGGAAGCTATAACCATTGGTACCGTGTGGATGTTCATTCAGTATATTCACCTTGCCGTCCAGCCTCTTGTGATGATATCGGAGCAGATTAGAGAGCTTCAGAGAGCATTCGGAGCAGCAGACAAGATATTCGAGATATTAGATACCGAACCGGAAGTCAAAGAGCCCCTTAATCCAAAAAAGATCGACGGGTTCAAAGAAAAAATATCTTTTAATAATGTCTTCTTTCATTATGACAGCGAGAAGCCTGTATTAAAAAATGTGAGTTTTACTATAGACAAAGGCTCAACAGTAGCTATCGTCGGTGCTACCGGTTCGGGGAAAACAACGATCATTTCTCTTCTCACCAGATTTTATGACCCGGTGGAGGGCAATATTACTGTTGACGGTGTAGATCTCAAATATATCAGTTCATCCGAACTCAGATCTCTGATGAGCCTCGTACTTCAGGATATTTTTCTTTTTCCGGGAAACATACTGGATAATCTGAGAGTTCTCAGAAAGGATATTCCCTCAGAAAATGTAGAAAATGCGTCAAAAAAGATCGGTATATATGACTATATAAAAAAATTCCCTCAGGGTTTTAAAACTGTTTTGACCGAAGACGGGGGAAATTTATCTTTTGGAGAAAGACAGCTTCTCTCATTTTCAAGAGCTTTGACATTTGATCCCGAAATACTGATAATGGACGAGGCCACAAGCTCGATCGATCCTTATACAGAGGCGGAGATCCAGCGAAGTATGGAAAAACTGTTAAAAGGCAGAACCTCCATAATCATAGCCCACAGACTTTCAACAATAGAAAAATCAGATAAGATCATTGTCCTGGACAGAGGTGAGCTTGTTGAACAGGGTAACCACGAGGAACTGATGGCCCTGAAAGGTCTGTATGCGAACCTGTACTGGACTCAAAAGGGAATCGAAAAATGATAAAAAAGGGAATGGCTCAATATTTTAAGTGGTTCTGGCGTTTCTGGAAACAGGCAAAATGGAAGCTCGTGCTTGTTTTATTCATAAGCGCACTTTCTATTTTTGCAAAAACAGCATTTCCTGTATTTTTAAAATATATTGTGGACATGTTCGAGAGCGACTACGATCCCGCCAAGTTACACCATCTCATTTTTTTATGGCTTATAGCAGCGTTCTTTCATGAACTTATATCCGTTGCTCTTCCGAATTTCAGAGCTTTTATGAACCTGCTTTTTACGGTTATGATCAGGAATTCGTATTTTAAGAGTTTTACAAAGAAAAATCTTCACTTTTTTAAAAAATTCAGAACCGGAGACCTTTTAACAAGACTTACAGACGATATTGACGGAGCCTGGGACCGGATATCGTGGTATTCCTGTTCGGGGGTAATGCGTCCTATCGAGGCTGTACTTATTCTCGGTTTCACGCTCAGCGTAATGCTCTATTATTCTGTTCCGCTGACACTGTACACATTTATACCCCTCCCTTTTCTCGTACTTATTCTTTCCAAGTATGAAGATAAAATGGTAAGATTTACCGCAGAAAAACAGAAAAGTATCTCAGAATGCAATAATGTTTTAGAATCCTGTTTTTCGGGAATCAGGGTCATAAAGACGACACTCAGCGAAAATGATCAGGTGGATAAATTTAACAAAGTGCTCGATGTAAGGATAAAAAAAGAAAAAGATTTTCTTAAAATGAACCTTATGATCCATTTTTTCTCGATGCTTGTGAATAATGCCGGAATTATAATCGTTATCTTCATCGGCAGTGCATATGTTGTAAGCGGAAAGATCACTCTGGGCACCCTTCTTCTATTTATTATTTATCTTCAGAGGTTCGTTGAACCCATCTGGACGATCAGCTGGTTCTATGCTTCATCAAAGCAGGTTTTCAGATATGTGGACAGGCTCAAAGAAACAGAAATACCGGAGTTCGATTATCCCGAAGACACGGAGGACAAACAAGATATCGAAAGTTTTGAATCTCTTAAAGTCAAAGATCTCACCTTTACCTTTGATGATGCAGAAAATAAGACCCTGAACAATATTAATTTTGAACTCAAAAAAGGTGAAAGCCTCGCGGTCGTGGGAGCTGTTGGAAGCGGTAAATCTACACTGCTCGAAGTCATCGCAGGCAATCTCATCGCCGACTGCGGAAAAATATTTATAAACGATACTCCCCTGGACAAGATATCGCACAGATCGCTGGCCTCTACTATAGGTTATATTAAACAGGAAAATGTGCTTTTTTCCGAAACCATCAGGAACAATCTTGAGCTCGGCGATAATTTTACCGAAGAAGAGATCGACCGGAGCATTGAAACTTCTATTATGACAGAGGAAATAAAAACATTTCCCAAAGGTTTGGAGACCGTTCTCGGCCAAAAGGGATTGAGCCTGTCCGGAGGCCAGAAACAGAGAGTGTCCATTGCACGAACGCTGATAAGAAGACCTCAATTATTACTCATGGACGACTGTACTGCCGCAATGGATGCGAATACCGAAAAAACTTTCTGGGCCAATTTCAGACAAAATATGCCGGAAACGACCTGTGTTATTGTAACACACAGGCTGGCAACAGCTTACCATGCAGACAAAGTCCTTGTGATCGATGAAAACAGGGTAAAAGAGTTCGGCACCGTAAAGGATCTGAGCAGGCACGGTACGGTCTTTATGAAGATAATGACCGGGGATCTGGATCATGATGTTATAGAAGAGATCGGTCCGAAAGTTACCTAGATAAAATACCCGGGATATGATATATCAGGGATATTGAATGCTTAAATATTTGACCTTTGCTCCGAAAAACATTATTTTACCAAAAAAAAGGAAGCCCGGTATGAAAAGGATCACGATATTTATAATAGTACTGGCTGCAGCATATTCCTCTTCTGCAGTCTCAAAAGACAAAATTATCTCCAATATTGAAAAAAATTACAGAAAAATGGAGTTCTTTAAGGCCGATTTTACGCAAATACAATACTGGGAACTTGCAGACGAGGAAAGTAAGATCTCGGGAAAAATATATATGAAATCCGATGATTCTTTTAAAGCCGAAATGAATGACGGCAGTTATGTGATGAGCGACGGAAATACTGTGTGGCGTTATTCTGCAGAAAACTCCCAGGTGCTGATCGAAGACATTAAAGATAATGAAGATGCTATGCTGCCGGGTAAAATATTCTTTGATTTTACCGAAAAATATGAGGTAGATGACTATTATGAAAATGAATCGGACGGAGAAAGGATATATATTGTTCATCTTATTTCGCCAAAAGACACTCAACGCTTCATCCACAAGCTCAAAGTTAAAGTAAACAGCCGGTTCTACCCTTTTGAGATCAGGTATTTTGATCTTGACGATAACAGCACTACTCTGGTTCTGGAAAATATTTCTGTAGATAAAGAGATAGATCCTTCTGTGTTTCTCTTTTCTGCAGAAGAGGGAACAGAAATTATTGACCTGCGTGAACAAGAATGAAGTTTAAGGCCAATTGTAAGATCAATCTTCATCTTGCCGTAACAGGAAAACTTTCTGATGGTTATCACTCTATAAAAACAATATTTCAGGAAATACCTTTTTCAGACGAGCTGGATATAGAAACCGCCGATGAAAATGAAATAACTTTTTCTGCAGAGGGGATAACGATACCCTCAGAAAGCCCTGATAATATATGCGTTAAGGCGGCAGAGATACTAAAAGAGAGATATTCTGTAACAAAAGGATGCAGGATCAAATTAAAAAAAAACATTCCAGTGGGAGCCGGTCTTGGGGGCGGATCATCCGACGCTGCAACCGTACTCAAAGCACTGAATATGCTGTGGAATATTGATCTTAGTGCAAAAAAGATCAGGTCGATCGGATCAGAACTCGGAGCGGATGTACCCTTTTTTATTGACGGGGGGTGCGCCTGGGCAGAAGGAAGAGGTGATATATTAAGACCGGTCAAACCGGTTCTTCAAAATGGTTTTATATTATTAGTATATCCCAGTATACATATCAGTACCCGGTGGGCTTACAAAAACCTTAATTTGAACTTGACAAAAACCGGGGATATGGTTATATTTGCCGAAGTCTCAAAACTGAGAACTGCCCAAAACAGTCTGATCGGGAAGTTTTCTAATGATTTTGAGTCTGTGGTATTTAAAAAATACCCTGAAATAGGAAGAATTAAGGAGTTGATGCTTAATAAAGGCGCAGATTTTTCCGCGATGTCAGGCAGCGGATCTACTGTATTCGGCTTTTTTTTATCGGAAAGAGCGCTAAAGAATTCGCTTAAGAATCTAGATAAAAACTACTTTATTAAAGCCATAAAACTATAGCGGAGGGGACATTGGAAATCACTGAGATCAGAATAAACCTTAGAGACGAAGAAAAGCTCAAGGCTTTCGTACATGTGACATTTGATAATGCTTTCATAGTTCGGGGACTAAAGATAATTCAGGGAAAAGAAGGATTATTTGTCTGTATGCCAAGCAGAAAGCTTCCCGACGGAACCTATAAGGATATAGCTCATCCGATTGTTGACGAGTTCAGAATGAAACTGGAAAAAGAAATTCTCGACAAATATTCGGAAGTGCTCTCCGAACAGATAGATGACAGCTCATCCGGGACACCGGAATAAAATATTTTTATAGACAGGGGCATGGCCAAGTGGCAAGGCACCAGGTTTTGGTCCTGGCATCGGAGGTTCGAGTCCTTCTGCCCCTGCAAATTATAATCTAGAAAAAAGGTAGCATAAGATGTTAGAAAAAATAATTGCACAGCCGAAAGGCAAAGACAGTAAGAAAGCTATCAAAGCTAAAAGAAATTCAGGGATGATACCGGTCAATCTCTACGGTCCCGGAGTCGAAACAAGCCACTCGTATTACATGGATGAGATCATTCTAAACAAAGCCATTAAATCAGGAAAAAAAATACATGAGATCAATACAGATATCGGTGATTTCAGTGTGGTTTTCAAAGAAATTCAAAGACATCCTGTAACCTGGAAACTTACTCATGTCGATCTGCTTTCACTTGCTCCCGGCAAAAAAGTCACATTAAAAGTACCGGTAAGGTACAATGGAATCCCCTATGGTGTAAAGAATATGGGCGGAGTTTTTATAATCAATTCAAGAGAGCTGGAGATCGAAGCACTCGCAGAACACATTCCGAACGAGATCAATGTTGATATCAGCCCCTTAAAACTTCATGATACTGTTCACGCTTCAGACATTGTAAGGGAAAATATCAAAGTAATATCTTCCGGGGACATGCTGCTTGGCAGAGTAGGTATAACGAGAGCAGCTGTTTCAGCCGGTTCCGGCGGCGAAGAAGGTGAGCTGGAAGAGGGCGAAGAAGGTACTCAGGAAGACGATAACGGCGAGAACGCCGAAGGTGATGATCAGAAATGATCAGAAAATAAATAGCATAACAGTTTATGCTCACTTTGAAATAAAACAGATTGCTTTGTGCGAATTATAATTGGTCTAGGAAATCCCGGCAGTAAGTATTCAGATACTTGGCACAACCTGGGATTTATTTCGGTCGATCGTTTTGCAGAAAAACACAAGCTGTCTTTCAAAGCCGGAAAAGGTAGATTTTACGCCGCATCCGGCTTTTTAAATGAAGAGAAGATAGTGCTCGTAAAGCCCACGACCTATATGAATCTTTCCGGGATTGCAGTATCTCAGGTAATGAATTTCTATGGTGTCACAGCTCAGGATATCATTGTCGTTTTTGATGATATTAACCTTGAAATGGGCAATATCAGGATCCGGGAGTCAGGATCGGCAGGGGGACATAACGGATTAAGATCGATCATCAATTCGCTTGACACACTTCAGTTCAACAGGGTCAGAATAGGATTCAGGACGGAAGGGATCGCGAATATACTCAGTCATAACCCCCAGGCGCTTGCCGACCTCGTGCTGGCAAAAATACCGGTTTCACTAACAGAGAATGTAAAAGGAACAATAGACGAAAGTGTTTCTGCGATCGAACATATTCTTGAAAAAGGAATTAAGAGTGCAATGAATAGATATAACAGTGTAAATTCGAATAAAGAAATTAATTCATGAGGAATTATAAATGCTGACAGACAAAATACTATATTTGATTCCCCTTTTCGGAATTATCGGATTACTGTTCGCTTTTTACAAAACCCTGTGGATATCTAAACAGGATCAGGGAACACCGGAAATGATCTCTGTGGGAAAAGCGATACACAAGGGCGCAATGGCATTTATCAAGGCCGAATACAGGATACTTGTATATTTTGTTCTGGTAATAGCAATTCTTCTGGCCTGGTCCAATTTTGCAGAAAAAGAGAACAGTTCTCTTATAGCTCTTTCTTTCATACTCGGAGCATTCTGCTCAGGACTGGCCGGATATTTGGGAATGAAAGTGGCAACAAAGGCAAATTACCGTACCACAAGTGCGGCAAGAAGCGGACTTACAAAAGCTCTTTCCATAGCTTTCGCCGGCGGATCGGTCATGGGGCTTTCTGTAGTTGGTCTGGGTGCACTCGGTTTGGGATCTCTTTTTATTTTGTACGGCAATTTATGGAGCTTTGAAAGCTCAGGGGATATAATTAAAGTAATAAATGTTATCACAGGGTTTTCCCTCGGAGCTTCTTCAATTGCACTGTTCGCCAGAGTTGGCGGAGGAATTTACACCAAAGCGGCCGATGTGGGTGCCGACCTTGTCGGCAAGGTAGAGGCAGGAATACCTGAGGACCACTTTCTGAATCCTGCCGTGATTGCGGACAATGTGGGCGATAATGTGGGTGATGTGGCAGGAATGGGTGCAGATCTTTTTGAGTCATTCATAGGCTCTATTATTGGGTCGATGGTTCTCGGAGCCGCATTTATAAATCTACCCGAATTTTCCGGTAATCTTCTTGCACCGGTAGTCCTGCCGCTCTTTATTGCATCTTCGGGAATACTGGTATCTATTTTGGGAACTTTCTTTGTAAGAGTAAAAGAAACAGGGAATCCGCAAACGGCTCTGAATATAGGAGAATTCGGTTCTTCGGGCATATTAATAATCGTTATATATTTCCTTATCAAAATAATACTGCCTGTATCATGGACAGGTGCAGACGGCTTTAATTACACTGCGTCCGGGGTGTTTTATGCAACAATAATCGGACTTGTTGCAGGACTTTTAGTGGGTCTTGCCACAGAATATTATACAAAACTGGGCGGTGCTCCTGTCCTCAGGATCGTCAAACGATCAAAATCGGGCTACGCAACAAATATTATATCGGGTATCGGAGTCGGATTTGAATCGACCGCCGTACCCACCATAATAATCGCCTCAGGTATTATTTCATCCTACTATTTCGCAAACCTCTACGGCATTGCGATCGCCGCTTTGGGAATGCTTGCAAATACTGGAATCCAGCTTGCTGTTGATGCCTACGGGCCTATATCTGACAACGCGGGCGGTATTGCACAAATGTCTCATCAGTCAGAAGAGGTAAGGAACCGTACGGATAAGCTGGATGCAGTAGGAAATACGACTGCTGCGATCGGAAAAGGTTTTGCGATCGCTTCTGCCGCCCTTACCGCACTTGCACTGTTCGCAGCTTATATGCTGCAGGCAAAACTGACCAGTATCGACATTTCCGAGCCGCTGGTAATGTCAGGACTGTTCCTCGGCGCTATGCTGCCTTTTCTGTTTTCTTCACTGGCCATCAATGCGGTAGGTAATGCGGCAATGTCGATGGTCAACGAGGTAAGAAAACAATTTGCAGAAATACCTGAGCTTAAAAGAGCTCTGGAAATACTCAAGATAAATAATAACGATGAATCCACCATCCCCGAAAAAGATATGCCCGAATTTAATGATTCGATAGGGAAGGCTGACTATGAACGGTGCATAATGATATCGACAAAAGCTGCTATGAAAGGAATGATATTTCCCGGCCTTCTTGCAATAATTTCTGTAATATCAGTAGGATTTTTGGGCGGTCCGGCTATGTTGGGAGGTCTTCTTGCAGGCATCACTGTCAGCGGTGTTCTTCTTGCTATTTTCCAGTCAAATACCGGGGGTGCCTGGGACAATGCAAAAAAGCAGATAGAAGAGGGTATTGAAATAGACGGCTACAAATATGAGAAAGGCAGTGATGCACATAAGGCTTCGATCGTGGGTGATACAGTGGGAGACCCTTTAAAAGATACATCAGGCCCTTCGCTGAATATACTTCTCAAACTTTCATCGGTGATAGCACTTGTAATAGCGCCACTTATAAGTAATTAAGAAAAATTTATATTGACATAAAACAAAAAATGGCTTAGATTTGGCCCGTACAATTCTTGCCGTGTCAAATAAGT
>JAWOER010000162.1:0-3517 GCA_046482655.1 Candidatus Delongbacteria bacterium
CACCTGATACTGCAGTTCAAAGCCGTCGGCGGTAATTGTTTTCTCACTTGGGACGATGGCGGCGTTGTTGATGAGGATGTCAAGGCCATCAGAAAAATCCTCTTGAATCTTTACAGCAAGTGTCTTTATGGAATCAAGACTGGAAAAATCCGACTGATAGATCTTGAAGGCATCCTTTTTTATTGAGGGGTAAATCGGTCTGGCCTGTCAGTTGTCGGTACCCTGCCAATGCAATCCGGTGCGCCGATTGAGCATCACTGACGTCGGCCTCCCGCTCGGCCACTTCCTGACTGAAAAAGGCAGAGTAAACATGATTTCGGGTAGTGAAAGATCGTTGATCCACAAAACGAACTCTGCTCCACGGAATTCGATCGTCGCTCCGAAAACAATGAACATACCATACAGTATAGGCATTGGAAGAAGCGTCGGAATACAGGTCCCGAGAGGATTAACATTATGCTTTTTGTATAATTCCATAGTGGCCTGCTGCTGTTTCTGAAGATCATTCTTATACTTTTCTTTTATAAGTTTCATCTCCGGCTGTACCTTTTTCATAGCAGCCTGACTTTTGAAACTTTTTAGAGTAAAAGGCAGAACAAGAGTATTTACGATCAGAGATAAAATTATTATTACAAGGCCGTAATTATCTATATAGTTGTGTAGGAATTTGAGAGTCCAGTAAATTGCAAGCGAAAATGGTTTTATTATATCCCATCCCCAGTTCATTGTAAGTTCAAATTCCTTATCGTAAGATTTGAATATCTCATAATCCATCGGTCCGAGATATACGAACATGTCTTTAACTTCCGTGCTGCCCTTGTCGAACACAGTCATAAAACCCATTGATGTATAGTGTGAATCCACTTCATCGTGAGCAGGATAATTCATAAAGGCGGAAAAACTTTCTTCTTCAGAAACAAAGAAAACCTCAAAATACTTTGATCTGGTCGCGCCCCATTCAATTTCGCCCTCTACACTAATACTCTCATCGTTGTCATCAAAATCTATTAGTTCCTCACCTCTCTTAACATAAGTTTCCCTGTAGTAATCTTCTCTGTTCATATTCTTTCCCGAATCAGAAACCTCTGTGAACTTTATTCCGTTGGGCCATTTGACAGCAACTGCCTTGTCATCTGCAAGTTTGTCGAAGATGGGGGAAGTATCTATTGAAAGATCAAAAGAATACTTATCACTGTAAAACCTGAATTTCTTGGTGTATAATGTTTTACCCAGACTGTCTTTGCATGTGAGCATAATATTCTTTGTTTTGCCTTCTCCGGTGAGAAAGACATTTTCTTCATCCGTTTCATAGACTGTGTTTTCTAATACGATCGAATTTTTTAGTGATATTTCTGTGTGGAGATTGGATGTACCCTCTTGTATCAGCTCGACGAGTTTGCTCGTATCAACTCTACTTTTATATTTTTTTATCTTCCAGCTCTTAAATGCTCCATTCTTTGTCGAAAGCACTGCTTTGTAAAGGTCTGTTTCAATGTTAATATCTTTTGTCTCGGCAACAAAAAGGGCTGTATCCGGAACTGTTTTTTCCGCCTGATGCTTTATTTCGGGCCGATCTTCTTTTGGATCTATGACTTCGGATGCTTCTTTTCGTGCATCTTGAAAAGTATCTTCGCCAGGTTTAGAGGTCTGCACCTCTTTTTCTTCGGGCAAAAAATAGGGGTAGAAAATTATTATTAAAGCTATCAGTAAAAAAGCCAGCTTAGTATTCTTATCCATTATATTCCATTTGTTTTTTTAGTTTCAGTTCCCGGAGCCATATGTAATTTTCTTCCCCAGTGTTGCGGGGGATCGAAATAACCTTTGTTAAAGGGGTTACATCTTAGTATCCTCCAGGCACCGAGCAGGACGCCTTTTGTTGCTCCGTAATCTTTGATCGAAGAAATACAGTAGTTCGAACAAGACGGTTCAAACGGACATTTTGTCATTTTGAACGGGGATATTGTTCTCTGATATGATCGTATTAACAAAACGAGCAAATTCTTCACTTTTAACTACCTCTGAAAAATCTTTTAGGACCGAATCATAATCCAGCCTTTCGTACCTGACAACGGGGGTCATGATAATATGTGTGCCCCGCGGAAAGTATTTCCTGCTGATCCTGAATACTTCCTTCATCCATCTTTTGGTTTTATTTCTAAGAACGGCCTTTCTGCCCAGCTTTTTGCTGACCAGAAAGGCGATCTTCAGTTCACTCTTTTCTGCACAGGGAAATATTATCAGTCTTATGCATCCGCGTTGAAATCTTTTCCCCTTTTTAAGAGCTTGTGCTATACTCTCTCTTTTTTTGAGAATGAGATCCTTTTTTAAAGAATTCTCTTTCATCAATATACCGTGCTACCTTTTGATCTCATCGCTGACGGTAAGTCTTTTTCTGCCCACTTTCCTCCTTCTAGCAAGTACTTTTCTGCCGTTCTTTGTAGACATCCTTTCTCTAAAGCCATGCTTATTTCTTTTTTTTCTTACAGATGGCTGAAATGTTCGTTTCATGAGATTTTCTCCGTTTTTTATTTTAAATCATGCCTGATTTCCCTGTTCAATTAGGAGTATCGAATATAAACTTAATTTAACTGAATTGCAAATCTTTTTTAGTGTATATGTTTTTAACGAAATATTCAAGAGATATGTCTAATTATACGCTTAAAAAAATAATTACAGTCGACTTCTGAACATAATTTTTGAGCCTGATATTGTATTTCTAATGATTTTTTATTTATTCAAGTTGCCCTATCCTGATTAATTTCTTATTATTGAGGACTTTGGAAGTTCACTGACTAAGGAATAAACGGAATGAACTGTGTTGAAGAAATTGAATCGGTCTTAAAAAAAGGAACTCTTGATATCAGTGCCGAATCGAGGTATGTGTTCAAGACTGATACCACAAAATTTAAAGGCGATCCCAATATAATTGTTAATGTAACAGAAGAAAATGAAGTGTGCGGACTGGTAAAAATAGCTTCTAAGAATAGTATAGCCCTTGTAGCAAGGGGTGCGGGTACGGGCATGAGTGGAGGAGCAGTTCCGATCAAAGGCGGGATAGTAATTAATTTTGAAACTATGAACAATATAATAAAGATAGATCGCAAAAAACGCATAGCATTTGTCCAGCCCGGAGTCGTAACAGATGAACTTGGAAAAGAAGCAGAAAAAGCCGGATTCTATTATCCGCCCGATCCGTCCAGCAGTTCGGTTTCAACTGTCGGGGGTAATTTTGCAGAAAATGCGGGGGGACTACACTGCGTTAAATACGGCGTTACTGCGAGGTATGTCAGGGGATTTAAGTTTGTTGACTGTAACGGTGAACTGCAAAAATGCGGCATATACGATGAATCTGATCACATGCCGGGATCGTTTGTAATGGCAGGTTCGGAAGGAACGCTGGGAATCATAACAGAAATTGCTCTCGAACTGATAGACAGACCGCCTGTCTATGATATCTATATAACATACCACGAAAGTCTGTTAAACGCTATTTCACTGGTGATCAAACTCAATAGTA
>JAWOER010000198.1:0-10406 GCA_046482655.1 Candidatus Delongbacteria bacterium
CCCAGGGAGGTCCTTTCAGACACTACAAGATACGAATATTTCTTATCGCAGACCGTGGTCATACCCAGATATATCGCTCTTTTGATATTTCCTGTATTTCAGAATATAGATCATCACATACAGATGCCGCATTCTTTTTTTAGCCCCGAAGTACTCTCCGGCATCGCGATCATAATTTTACTGCTGTCAGCAGCGGTATATCTATATAGAAAAGGGCGTCTGCTTTTCAGTTTCTCCATACTCTGGTTCTTTTCTGTTATCATCTTAAGATCAAGCGTCTTGCCCATAAGTGATCTTATGACAGAAAGGAGACTCTATACTGCAGTTTTCAGTCTTGGATTGTTGATTCCTCTAATATGGTTATTTTTTATTGACCGGATAAGGTCACGCAGCAAAAACAGAAATATTTCGATCATAATACTCGGCATTATTACACTATTATATGCTTCAGCATGTTTTCAAAGGAACAGAGTATGGAAGAACGATCTTACGCTGTGGACAGATTCAGTTTCAAAGTCCGGCAGAAAATACCGCCCGAACTATAATGCGGCTAAGGCCTTCAAAGCACACGGTGACATAGAAAAAGCACAAAAATACTACCTCCGGGCTCTGCAGATAAATCCCAACAGCTATGGCGCATGCAATAATATCGGAAATATTTATGCGGAACAGAACAAATCAGAAGAGGCAGAAAAATATTTTAACAGGGCACTGGAGATCAATCCTTATTATGTTAGAGCAATGAATAATCTGGCAAATCTTTATTTTCAGGACAAGGAATATTCCAAAGCACAAAAATACTATCTGTCAGCCATAAAGATCGATAATAATTTTGCAGAAGCATATCAGAATCTGGCCATCCTGTATTTGATAACAGGAAATTATGAGCATGCTTTAAGAAATTACAGACGGGTAATAAAGCTTGACCCGAATAATTCTCAGGCCCAAAAATACATAAAAATATTAGAGGACAAGCTAAAAACAGGTGATTAAAGTAATTGTAAATATCATTATTATCTTTTTGATTTCATTTCTGGGCTTAGAGATCATATTGCGTCTGGCAGATCCTTTGGGGGTGGAGTATTTTTCTGAAGTCGAAAAATATTTCCAAACTCATGTAACAAAAGAAAATTACTCTTATATCCATCCGGCAGGTATGGAAAAAGATTTTCAGGGTGTTACAATAAAAACAAATTCGTATGGGCTGCGCGGACCTGAATTAAGCCGAACTAAGCCGGAGAATACACGAAGGATCCTGATACTCGGTGATTCTGTCGTTCTGGGATGGGGAGTTGAGTACGAAAAGACCTTTCCCGCTTTAATTCAGGATATGTATGGAGCTGATGACAACATCGAAGTTATTCCGGCCGGAGTTTCCTCATGGAACACAAGAACAGAATATGAATATTTAAAAAGGGTCGCACTAAATTTTGAACCTGATGCTGTGATACTTATAATTGTAAGCAATGATACAGACCCCAAAGAGAACAGTAATATTCAGATTGGAAAAGAAGAACTTGACAAACTGGTTTACAGGCCCAACACCGACCAGGATATTTTTCATAAGACATGGTTTTTTCTTGTCGAAAGGTCCTATTTTTTTAAACACCTCCAGTTTATGGTAAAGGTGATGACAGAAAGAGACCAGAATGCCGGGACATCCAAAAAAGACCTTACATGGCAGGATACAGAACTTGCCCTAAAAAATATGACGGATCTGTGCGCCCGTAATAATACTAAGTTCTTCCCTTTTCTGTTTGCGGACAGCAAAACAGCTTTGGAACATCCCATATACTCTCTTTACAGTTCGTACCTGAAAGAAACCGGTACGAAGTACTATACTTTCCCCGAAAAATTATTTAAAGGATATGAGTATAAGAATTCTGTGGTTGATAACCATCCGAACTCAGAAGGACACGCTATTATTGCACAAAAATTATATGAAGTTCTCCAAAAAGAATTTATCTGTCCCTAAATGATCAGATCGAACATATTTAGATTGATTTTATATTTTAATTTATTTACTTTTTAGCTTGCCTGAAAATGAAAAGAAGTAAGATGATATTTTGGGCGAAGAATGTTGACCTAAAGACCTGGAGTAATCGGATGAAGAACAGACAAACAGTAATATTTATCACGCTTTCAATTATCCTTTTCTTTTCGGGAGCCTACTCCCTGATATACCAGATAGCCTGGGTCAGATTTCTTACCCTTCTTTTGGGCTCCACGACCATGGGTATTACTACGGTTGTCGCGTCTTTCATGAGTGGACTTGCGTTAGGTTCATGGCTGGCCTCAAAATACCTTATTAACAAAAAGAGACCGCTGAAAGTATATGCACTTTTGGAACTTATAATCGCAGTGTCTGCCTTTATAAGCCCCTTATTGTTCAGATGGGAGTTTTCCACACTTCCTGTCATATTACAAAAGATCGGTGACGCGAATATGAGTATTGTGATACTCAGAGTATTGTTCAGTGCCACAATTATGCTGGTGCCTACTATTTGTATGGGAGCAGCTTTGCCTGTAATAGGTAAATATCTTCAAAAATACTCCAATCTGGCAGAAAGAAGGATCACTATAATTTACGGACTTAACACAATAGGCGCATGTGTCGGCTGTATGCTTTCGGGATATGTTCTGCTTCGTCATATCGGCCTTATTAATACCATATATGTAACCGCATCCGCCAACGCCCTTCTTCCGATCGTCATACTGCTTTTGCTCAAATATTCCGAACGGGCCGAAAAAGATTATAAACCCGCAAAACATAATAAAAAACAGAGATCGGAACAAAAGACTGCTGTACCACAGGTATTTTTAACTCCCGTATCAAGGAATATGATACTAGTTGTAGGAACCATAGTGGGTTTTGCCGGCCTTTCTTCAGAACTTATCTGGACAAGGCTGATCGTTCTGACAGTCGGAGGATCGATATATGCTTATTCGACCATACTCGCTGTATATCTTTTCTTTTACGGGGTGGGTGCCGCTGTGGGCGGAGCGAGTCTTAAACTTATTTCCAGGAAGGCCGGAAAGAGAGTGTTCGAAATATCGCGTTCTGTATATTTTACAATTGTTATGCTGATACCCGTTGCCATAACCGCATCGATCGCGGTCGCTAATTTTCTTCCGGATTTCTATATAAGGAATTTCAGTATTGAACGGTCCTCCAGTGCTTCAGGTATTTTTGTTAATCAGCTTTTGCCTGCGGTGCTGCTTATGAGCCTCCCCACGCTGCTATTGGGGCTTTTCTTTTCATATGCGCTCTATATGATGAAACAGGGTACAGATAAACCGGCGTCCAACACCTCTTATCTGTATGCATGGAACACGGTGGGAGCTATCGCCGGCTCTGTAACAGTTGCATTCTGGCTTATCCCCTATCTCGGAATGGATCATGCTCTCCGGTACACAAGCACCATCATTATTGCCGGAGGACTTTTGTCCGCATTCCTCATGTCTGCAAAAAAACTTCTGATCATCAAGATAACGGGCGTGTTATCACTTGGGATCGTGTGGTTCGTCATCCCCGAAATTGATAAAATGGCTATCACATCAGGAGCAGGGATATACACAGATAAATTTCAGAAAGACGAAAAAATAAAAGAAGAGGGCGTTGCATCAATAACAGGAAAAGTCCTGGAAATGCTATATTATAAGGACGGTTTTACCGCAACTATCAATGTGACAAGGTTTAGAGGTACTAACAAGCTTTCTATTAAGACCAACGGCAAGCCCGACGGCTCTTCGCACGGGGATATGCCCACCCAAAAACTGAGCGGACATTTTCCGGCTCTGTTTCATCCGGATCCCCGGTCCGCCTGTGTGATCGGCTACGGAACAGGAACTACGATAGGGTCGCTCGCTATGCATCCGGATATCGAAGTCGATGCGATCGAAATAGAACCGGCCATGGTAGAGGGAGCAAAGCTGTTAAGTGCATATAACAACAGGCCACTGGAAAGAGAAAATGTAGAATTACATTTGACTGACGGCAGGCTGCATCTGCAGAGAAGTTTCGGCAAGTACGATCTGATCATTTCGGAACCTTCAAATCCCTGGCTTTCGGGAGTTTCCGACCTGTTCACAGAAGATTTCTACGAACTTGCAAGTGACGCCATGACACCTGACGGGGTATTCGGTCAATGGATACAGATGTACAGTTTAAGACCCGAAGGCCTTCAGCTTGTATTAAGGTCATTCCAGGAGGTTTTTCCCAACACATATGTCATCATTTTAAAACCGGGTATAGACCTTATGATGATCGGCTGTAAAAGTGATAAAATACCTGATTTTGAAAATATGAAAAAGAGGATCACGCATCCCGAGATCGCAAAAGATATAGCCGGACCCGAAGTGAATGTAAAGTCAATTTATGATCTTTTCTCAAGGCTTGTTTTCGGGCCGGAACAGACACGGGGCTTTGCCGGGGACGGACCCGTAAATACTGATATCAGGCCTATTCTGTCTTATATGGCACCGCTCTCTCTTTTTGATTACCAGGCCAATATAGAGAACATTAAGAGGATAGCAAAATACTGGGCTCAGAATACAAAGATAATGGAGTGGGATCTTACAAAAGAGGAGGCTGACAAATTAAAAAAGGCACAAATAGATTTCCTCAGAGCATCTTTTTAGTATTAAATTCGTGTTTGATCCGGTCGATTTATTTTTGAGTACTACGCCGTTTATCAAAAATTTTTTTAGTTGACAATTTCAAATAGTTTTGCAATATTATACCCGTTGGGAAAACTTTAAAGGAAAAATTGAGTTAATGAAATGAGGAAAAAAGTCATGCGATATATATTTACACTGATAATAACAGCTGCTGTTTTTATGCAGATCTCCTGCAAAGACCGGGACGGTCAAAAAGAAGAGACGGTAAAAGAGACAGAAACAACCGCACGGCAGATAAGCATAGTCGAATCTGAACAGGAAGAAATAGAGACAGAAGAGGTAATTGAAAAAAAAGCAGAAAAATCAGAAGAGTCTGTTGAGGCAGAAGAACAAAAAACAGAAAGCAGAGAGATCACTACAGATATCACCGCAGACAAAACTGAAGACTCTCAGACAGAGGGAATAAAAAAAGAAGTCCCGGACAGCATGCCGGAGGACGAAAAAGGGATCGTAGCCTATGTTGACGGCACGGTAAGAAAAAAGACGCTGGAAGAGGAGATTTTTAAAACAAATGTCCGTGAAAAAGCTGCGGTCAAATCCAGAGAATCCTATAAGACCATGGTCAGATCAAAGGCGGAACTTGAACTCGCGGGCATGGATATTTTGAGACTTGCGCCGAAAACAACAGTGGACCTTGTAGCACTTTATGAAGAAACACAGGACGGAAAACAGAGCACCGATATCAAACTTGAGGAAGGTGATCTTTGGGCACAGGTAAACTCATCGGACGAATCCAGTGAATTTATGATGGACACAGATATTGCGGCTGCCGCCATAACTGGAACGAATTTCAGAATGTCAAAAACAGGTGAATTTACAGAAATGAAGGTATATCACGGGGAGGTCAAAATATCGAACGCCAAAGATAAAATGGATTCTTTAGAGCCGTCATCAGTCACCGATTTTAAAAAGCCTGGACAGACTCTCGGGCCCCGTCAGGTTTCAGGACCCAAGCAGGTCAGTCTCGAAGAATGGGTCTATATTGTAAAGAACATGCAGAAAATATCATTCGATAAAAACGGAAAGGTCATCTCTGCAGGTGAATTTAAAGCCTCAGACAGCGATGAAAAGACCGACTGGGTGGAATGGAATAAAAAAAGAGACAGGATAAGAGGATTAAAATAAATAACTCGAAGGAGTAATTATGAAAAAATGTTCAATGATCGCAATACTTGTACTAATGTTCTCTCTTTTGGCACAAGGCGAAGTTGATTGGGAGCGCAGGGTCGTAACAGCCAGCGGAATAGGAGCTCCCGATCCCAATGCACCAAATATGGCCGTAAAACGGGCAGGTGCGATCAATGCCGCAAAAATGTATGCAGTCAGAGATCTTCTGGCAACAATAAAAGGAATGTATCTTACAAGTGAGCAGACCGTTGAGAATTATATGACAACAGACGATGTCATAAAAACACATGTGGAAGGTATTGCCAGGTCTTTTCAGATGGTGGGGGAACCTGAATATTTTGAGGACGGTTCTGTAGAAGTTACGGTTGAAATGAGCATAGACGGTGATCTGAGCGCACTGGTCATGAAGGATCAGACTTTTGGTGATACGACACCGTTAGTAGGAGAAGCGACCTATAAATTATCAGAACTCACAGAGGCAGGATCTGATGTTTATTCAGGATTGATAATTGACTGTTCAGATATACAGCTCAGGCCTGCGCTTTCTCCAAAAGTTCTGAACGAATCCGGAAAAGAAGTTTACGGCACAGCAAATGTAAACAAAGATTTTGCCGTACAACAGGGCATGATGGGTTATTTGAAAAGTATGGAAGGTGCAAAAGAGAATTCCAGAGTCGGCAATAATCCTCTGGTAATAAAAGCGACAGGTGTGCATGGCTCCAACAAAGCAGATATTATCATCAGCGATGCCGATGCTTCCAGGATAGAATCACTCTCGGACAAACTTAATTTTCTGAGAGAATGCAGGGTCATAGCGTTAATTAAGTAAAAGACAGAGGTTCTTTATTATGAAAAAATTTACAGTTATCATATTTTCCCTGTTCCTGATAGTTTCCTGTTCAAAGCAGACCAGAAAAGAAGAAATCCCGGCCAGGGATGATCAGATCGTATATGAGGAAAACAGATCTGAAGATACTATTCAGGATACTCAGACACCTTCAGAGCCCGACAGACCTGTTATCGATGAAACAGCAGCGGGAGATGAGGCTGCACAAATATATGCCGACCCGACAGCAGGAATTGATGATCCTTATGTTGAGGACGGGATAAACTGGTCTGAAAGGACGATCAGAGCAACAGGAATAGGAGCTCCCAATCCGAATGCGCCAAATATGGCTGTAAAAAGAGCGGGTGCTATCAACGCGGCAAAAATGGTGGCGGTCCGTGACCTTCTTGCAACGCTCAAAGGCATGTACCTTTCCAGTGAGACTACAGTAGAGAACTATATGACCACCTCCGATGTGGTAAAAACGCAGGTCGAAGGTATAGCAAAAGCATACAGAATGGTTGGAGAGCCGAAATATTTCGAGGACGGATCGGTGGAAGTTACTGTTGAAATGAGTATTAACGGCGATCTTAGTGATCTTCTTATGAAAGACAGAGAATTTGCCGAGACAGAAACAGTTGACGAGGCTACCTATAAACTCTCAGATCTTACAGGTACAGCGAATGCGTATTCAGGTCTTATAGTTAATTGTAAATCAGTGCAGTTAAGACCGGCACTTTCCCCCAAGATCTACAGTCAGTCCGGAGAAGAAATATACGGAACCAGCAATGTGAGCAGGGAATTCGCCGTTCAGCAGGGAATGCTGGGCTACCTTAAATCTGTAGAAATGGCCGGCTCAAACGCAAGAGTTGCTGATAATCCCTATGTTATAAGTGCAATAGGTGTAAAGGGGCCGAACAAAGCTGATATCATTGTTTCGGATCAGGATGCCGAAAAGATAAAAGATCTTAATTCAAACTATAATTTTTTAAAAGAATGCAGAGTAATAGCAGTAATAAATTAAAAAAATTACCTGCACAAATTTAACTAAGGGGTGAACTTATGAAAAAACTGGTTATAATGATATTTACGGCATCTTTTATATTTTTTTGGGGATGCAGTAAAGATATGCGCAAATCAGAATCGGTCCTTGATAATCCCGGAATTCATATCAGTATGGGAATGAAGCTGTTTAACGACGGCAACTATGTGGAAGCAAAAAAACGGTTCGATGATGCTGTAAAGATCGACTGGAAAGAAGAAGATAAAGCCGGGGCGTATGCGGGTCTCGCTATGTTTTACGCTCAACAAAAAGACGAAAAAAAAGCTTTAAAGAATGCAAAAAAAGCCGTTAAACTTGATTCGGAGCTTCCTCTAGTCCACACCTGCTATGGCAGGACAGTTATGCTCTTAAACAGTGAAGGCGACAGTGATAACTGGTTTGAAGATGCAGAAGAGCATTTTGACGAGGCAATAGAACTCTCAAAGGATCAGAGAGATGACAGCTCTCTTGCAGAGGCCTATTATTTTAAAGGTATGGCCGCCAAAAAAGCATATAAATTCGGAAAGGCGAAAAATGCGTTCTCGGAAGTTGTAAAACTAAAGGATATATATTCAACTGAAGCTGACGAAGAGTGGGAAACCGTCCAAAAGATAGAGCGTGCTAAACCGGGAACAAAAATAGGAGCCAAAGTAGCACTGATGGATGAAGTGGGTAAAGCCGAGGTCGCTGTTCTGTTTGTAGAGGAAATGAAAATTGAGGATGTTCTGGATAAAAGGGAAAAGAAGGAATATGATAATCAGTTCACAGCTCCTACTGACCCCATGAAATATCAGACAGCCTCCAAAGATCAGCCTGCAGCAAATGATATTGCAGGTCACTGGGCTTCTGACTGGATTAGGATAGTGCTCGATAAAGGAGTTATGGGAAACGCACCCGACAATAAGTTCTATCCGGATAAAGAGATCACAAGAGCGGAGTACGCAATGATGCTTTTGAGGGTTATGGTGCTAATTACAGGTGACGAGAGTTTATACACAAAACATTTTGGCGAAGAGAACTCGATGTTTGTTGATGTCAGAACAGATCACTATGCCTATAATGCAATGGCTGTCGCTGCTTCCAGGGGCTTTATGAAAGCGAACATCAATGGAGAATTTGAGCTTAACGAAACAGTTTCGGGAGCCGATGCTCTTCTTACCATAAGAGAGTTCCAAAATGCACTCAGACTTTCATTTTAATATTTACATTTTTTTCAAATAACGATATAAAAGCCGGAATTGTTTTTCGGCTTTTATATTTTAGGTTTGTAAAACAGTCCGAAATTAAGTATATTACGAACCTGTAATATACTCGGGGGAACAATTGATATGGAAGATAAATTAACTTCGATCACAAAAGGATTAGACAGTGTAAAAGATCTCAAGAGTCTGTTGATAAAATTGACAGATATCACAAAAGAGATCCTGAATGCGGACAGATGCAGTATTTTTCTCTACGATGAAAAAGAGGATGACCTGTTTACCTATGTTGCTCATGGGGTAAAAGAGATCAGGATACCTAAAGACAAAGGTATCGCCGGTCATACATATGTAGAAAGAAAGTTTTTGAATATTGAAGATGTTCAAAATGAACCTCTGTACAATAAAGCATCTGAAAAAGTGACAGGCTACAAGACCACAACGATGCTTTCAATCCCGATATTAAGCTCAAATAAATCATCTGTCGGTGTTTTTCAGGTTCTGAACAAAACCAACGGAAAGCCTTTTGACGAAGAGGACGAGGATATGCTGAAAAAAATGTCCAGCTATGCAGCATCTCTTTTGGAGAAGGCTATGGGCTATGCCGATTCTCTTAAACTGGAAGATTCAGAAATGAACAGCATAAGATCGATCTTTGATGACGGTGAGATAGGGAAAATAAGTGCCTCCATCATACCTCTCAGAATATCTGACGATATTGAAAAGGCGGATGTGTATTTTCCATACAAGGGTCTTAAGGTATATATATATCAGATCGAAGAGAGTTATATTATAATAAAAAAAGATGACCTGAACACGGTATCTGTAGATAATTATGTACTGGAAAAAGATGTGCCATTCAAAATACTCTACGGATCGAGCATAAGAATAAATAAATATACTATACTTTATGAGCAGATAAAATCTTATTTTAAAATAAAGCTGAATTATTTTAACCAGAAGAACTTTTACCTTAACAGATCGGGTGCGGACATTCATCTTTCTCTTGACAAGAACAAAGATTCCCTGGCACATTTGAATCTTTTCAGATCTGTTATCAGATTGGAACTTTTAAACAACTCATCGCAACTGTTTGTCAACAGAGAAAAAAAGACAGGTTCTGTTTATCTGAATATTAATGATGATATTAAGATAGACGGTAAAAACCTGAATATAAAAAAAATAGTTTCTGAAAATGTAACCGAGCGCGATTTTTATCATTTTGATCCCGGCGAAAAGGATTTTATAATATCGAATAAAACAGGCGATGCGCTCATAGAAGATGAACTGGAATATGAATGGACAGCTTCTGTGAGCCTGAAAGATGGAGAGTACCGGTTCAGACAGCAGAGCTGTCCCTACGAATTATATTTAAACGGTAAACCGGTGAAAAATTCTCCCGTCAGGCAGAATGACAGGTTGTATATTAATGGAAGAGTACTAAATTTTGATATAGAGAACAAGGTCGTCGAGTCCTCAAAGTTCAGCTTCAGTTCTTTTATAGTCCGCGGGCTTAAACACCTGTTTAATG
>JAWOER010000012.1:0-5477 GCA_046482655.1 Candidatus Delongbacteria bacterium
AGCCCTGTCCCAAAATACGGGTTTGTTACAGAGTGCAAAATTTTTTCCGATTCAAAAAAATCTTCTTTTGATGATGATATATTTTCAAAAGACTTAAGCTCTTTATAAAAGTATCTGCCCGGAGGTGCTTCAGATCTCTCTGCCACAAAAGCCGTACCTCTCAGATCTCTTATCCGGTTAATTCTTTTGCCGGACCTGAGCTTTTTGGCTATTTTTAATACTGTTCTTTCTCCTGCCCCGAACACGACAAGATCAGCCTTGGCATCAAAAATAATACTCCTCCTTATCCTGTCTGACCAGTAATCATAGTGAGCGACCCTTCTAAGACTGGCTTCCATTCCGCCTAAAATTACAGGTACATCCTTAAAATTCTCTCTGATCTTATTCGCATATACAATAACAGCTCTATCCGGTCGTTTCCGGTTAAGACCTCCCTCGGAATAGTTATCGCTTTTTCTCCGCTTTTTGCTCGATGTATAATTATTCACCATCGAATCAGCATTACCCGAAGTGATCCCAATAAATAAAAGAGGCTTCGGAAGTTTATTAAAATCTCTGTTCGAATTAATATCGGGCTGGGAAATTATACCCGTCCTGAAACCGTTGCTTACAAGGTATTTGCCAACAATTGCCGCACCGAACGACGGATGATCAATATATGCATCGCCTGTAACGAGGATAACATCAAGCTGATCCCACCCCAAAGCTTTCATTTCTTCTCTGTTTACAGGAATGAACATCGGTAACTATTCCGAAAGTTCTTTGATCATATCTTTCAGTTTGTTCCTTGTTTTCATATCTTTGTTTGCAGATGCTCTTTTCTGAGCAGCTTTGAGAATGAGAAGTGCATCTCGGTTTCTGGAACTTATGTGGAAAGCATCCGAAAGTTCAGTAACAATATCTATATATAATCTTGAATAATCTGATATCTTTATCGAACTGTAACCGGATTGCAAACTGTTTACCGCATCTCTTATTTTGCCACTCTTTTTTAATATTTTTCCCTGCAGCAGATATGCAAGACTTATAAAATGTATATTTTTAGATTTTTTTGAATAAAACAGAGAATGTTTCATGTTTTTAAGTATTTTGCCCGTTTCATCAGGCATTTCGAGTAATGCTTGTTTTAATGTGCCTGATTCAAATTTGGTCATGCGTATATAGTACATTTCTGAAATGTAGTAATAGATCATTCCCATACGCTTGTAAAGTTTCTTTTCTCTGTATATCTTTAATGATTCTTTAAAATTCTTCTCTGCATCACTATAACTCTGTTTTAATACTTTGAGTCTTCCGATGTGCATCAGGGCATAGGCTCTGGCGAGACTGCTGTTGATCTCCTTGGCTATCCTGATACTTTTATTAAAATACTTTTCCGCTTCCTGATAATTATTATGAAATAGACAGCAGGCACCCAGGTCAGAAAGTCTGTAACTTATCTCTTCAAGGTCATTAAGAGCTCTGAAAATTTTGATCGATCTTTCAAAATTAGATATGGCAGAAGTAATATCCCTTATTTCAAGATATATATTGCCGAGCTGTCCCGCACATGTTCCCTCCACATCCTTCAAACTGAGCATTGAAGCAGTATTTAGGGCTTTTTCATAATATTTAAGTGAATCCTTAACTTTACCAAGTTTGTAGGTAATCTTGCCAAGGTTACCCAAAAGTATGGACTGATGCTTAAGGTCGTTGTTTTTTTCCGCCGTTTTCAGGCCTTTTTGGAAAGTAATAATACTTTTGGAGAATCGGAATTGTGCCTCATATATCATCCCAAGTTCGTTTAAGAGAAAACACTTGTTGTCATAGTCTTTTGTCCTCATTATAAGAGAAAGTGATTTTTTAATATAATTTACTGTTAACTTAACATTTCCCTGCTTCTTTTTGAATAGTGCATAGAACTTATAAAGTCTGCCCTTCTGAATATCTGTCAATTTGTGTTTTCTAAGAATATTGGATGCTTTCTGCAATAATTCTTTAATTTTTTTTGCCGGAGAAAAGTCCAATGAATTTTCTATAATGGTCAAAAGAATATCCAGATAAAGATCATAATTTTCTGATCTTTCATATTTCTTAAGCAAAGGATATGAAGTTTTTCGGGCTTTTACATATTCCTTCATACTAAAAAGTAATCTGATCTCATCCAAAACCAGCTTATCGCGCTCGGCTGATTCATCAGTATAGGAAATCAGTTTTTGAAGATCGTGATAAGCACTTTCAATAAAATTTTTTTCTTTGGCATCCTCATATGACTGTTTGAGGTACGAAACGGCTTTTTGCTGATCTCCGGCCTGATAATAGTGGTAACCGAGCCAGCTTGAATGCGTCATCTTTGAGATCTCTTTTGTCATTTCCAGCATCTTTGCCACCCCTCTGTGCCATTTTTTACGGTTTTCCGTTCCCGCATTAGCATAGACAACCTCATTGATTATCGGATGAGAAAAGATATAATGATTTTCCAAATGATATTTTTTGATAAAATTGCTCTTTTCGATCTCTTCCAAATCTTTAAATGAAAAATCAGGATAATATTTTCTTACTATTGTGTGATCGAATTTTACACCTATAACTGAGCATGCCTGAAGCAGTTCCAGCTGTTTTTCTGTAAGTTTTGAAAGATTCCTTTTCACTATCTCTTTTATATCGGTAGGGATGAATTTCTTTTTGTATTTTTTTGTTTTTTCGAGCAGATTATCTTTTTCCAATACCATTCCTTCTGTAAAAACAAAACGGAAATACTGTTCTAAAAAGAAGGGATTGCCCGAAGAAAGCTTAAGTATTACTTTTTCTACTTCCGAAGACATCTTTTTCCCTCTGCTAAGCTGTTTAAGCAGCAATCTCATCGTATCTTTCTTTAATGGAGGAAGCTCCTGTTTAAAAGGTTTCAAATATTTATTGAATTTCAGATCGTCGTCCATATGATATGTTATGAGGAAAGATATTTTATTGATCTCACCTTTTTTGTTTCTTCTGTTGCCCATTTCAACAAGGTGTGAGATGCTGTATTGTATAACATACTGCATAAGTTCTTTTTCTTCATGCATTAGACTGTCGATGTCGTCAAAGATAAAGATAACCCCTTCACTCCTTTTAATGTGATGGTAATAATTAAATATCACAAGCAAACTTAGAGCTTCTTTTAAATTCGTCAGTCTCAGGTCAGGAGTGAGGCTTTTGTAAATACTGCCCGGTTCATCAATATTATACATCAACTTGTAAAGGATAAAGAGCTTGCTGCGGAACTGTTCTTTTTCCTCTTTGACCGGAGAAAATGTAAGCAGATGTTTAAAATATTTATCAAGTTTCTGCTTTACGATTTCTTTTTTATCGAACAAACTTATTCCTGACTCTTCCTCTATCAGATATTTAAAAAGATCAATAATATTATCTCTGTCCTCAACTTTAGAATGGATAATATGAAAATTCTCATTGGACATTCGCTTGACTATTTCTTCGACCATTCTGGTCTTACCTATTCCCTGCCAGCCTGCAAGTGTAATTATCTTTCCGCCGGCACGGAGGAGCTGATTTAGATTGATTATCTCCTTGTTCCTTCCTATGACTTTATGTGTGAAAAGTCCTTTCAAAACGACCTTTCCGCCGTCGCAGCACGAACCGTGGCCGCCAAAACCGGCGTTGTCCTTTTCCAGAAGTTTCTGAATAGTCTTAAGGTCAACATCCGGATTCACCTCCCTTAATTCACCATCTCCCAACAGGTCGATCACTCTGTCGATCTTCGGAGTG
The DNA here is from genome assembly GCA_046482655.1 of Candidatus Delongbacteria bacterium. Taxonomy (GTDB): domain Bacteria; phylum UBA4055; class UBA4055; order UBA4055; family UBA4055; genus SLFX01. The sequence goes on from JAWOER010000012.1 coordinate 3,745, forward strand.
AATTCAGAAGTAATTATATATGCACCCCTATCTTTGGAACCAATTATAGAAGCGAACATTTTGTCCTCAAAATGAATTATTCTATGCTCCAGCTTTTTGTATGATGCACATACTTTTCTTATTTCCTCTACACAGATCATTTTATTCGTCGGGTCATTGTCAAATGTTTTTGGAAAAGAAAAAGTTATAATTATACGCATCCCCAGCTTAGAAAGCTCGAGTTTATTTACTGCACCGTCAAAATTTGCTGTAAGCCGGAATATTTTTTTTATCAATTTATTAAGACTAAAAAAATAATTATCCGTATAGACCTTATGCTCTGTTTCATCAGTCATTTCTGCAGCGGTGTCTATATACTCCTGAATATGTTCATGGATCTTTGAAAATTCGACATCGATAATTGACCCCTTTTTGATGTCAACGAATTCTTCTTCAGGATTATCTTTGAGCGAAGAATAGATATATTCGGGCAGAAAAGATTTGATGATCGAGGTTTTTAGGTTAAGATATTTATCCTTATTATAATCAACCGGATTACAGTTGTATGATATTGATTTGATAGTGAAAATATTTTTCTTTTTGCAGGATTCGACCCTCCCTTTTATTATTGTATGCAGCTCTGGAGAAACATTGATCTCCCCTGCACAACCGCAAAAAATGCAGTCTGTCGCCCGTTTTGCCACCATACCAAGAGCAATGCGCTCTTTTCTTTTCTCGTTTCCGAATATTATCTCGAGGAATTTACCATTAGCCAGTCCTGCGGTAAAAAGTGCATCCAGTTCTATTTCATATTCAGATGTTATCTCTTTTACAAATCTGTGATAAAATTCTTTTAGTTTTACGGCACAGTTCAAAGAATATTTTACGATATCTTCCTGACTTTCGCCTATAAGTTCCTTTGTAAACACAATATCAATTTTGTTGTCGCTCAGGTTCAAAAATATACCGCCGTTCTCATAGATGATATTCAAGGTTTCAGTAATAAAATCATTGAATATACTTTTGTACACGGGTGTAAAGTCACTTATCTCATTCAACTTGACTAAAAGCCGGTTGAACAGGTTAAATTTAATAACAAGTACGGACCCTTCTTCAAGAAAGATAAGATCGTCTGTTAAAAGTTTATTCGCAGTGTTATTGGGAAGAAATCTCTTTAGTTTGTGCAATAATTGTTCTGTACTCATAATTCGCCCTTCTGCTAATATTTTCTATTAAGCATCCATTCGGTAAAATCTTTAAGTTCCGAGTTGTCCATTGTTTCGGGAATAGAATTAATTATTGATATTGCTTCGTCTATATATCTTTTCGCTTCGTTTTCAGCTTTACTGATTATATGGTATTTTTCATAAAGATCTTTGATCCTTAATATATTTTCCATAGATGTATGCGGCTCTCTGATGATAGAATTATATGTTTCAAGATCATCTTTGGAGAACAGCCTTCTTGCCAGAATGTATAAATAAGTCTTTTTACCTTCTACTACATCACTCCCGTATGTTTTACCAAGCATTTTTTGCTCTCCGGCTATATCCAAAAGATCGTCCTGGATCTGGAAAGCAAGTCCCAGTGCTCTTCCGTATCTCCCTGCTGATTCAGCGATCACACGGCCTTCTACTCGACCTGGGTACACTGCACCCCACTTAGCGAGGTCGGTTGAGTAAATTGGTTTGAGAGGGTGCTCTTCCCAGATTGCTTGCATGGTCTCGTAGCAAAGTCTCAACATCTCGAAATTT
>JAWOER010000138.1:0-6294 GCA_046482655.1 Candidatus Delongbacteria bacterium
ACAAATAAGGAAGATGACAGCCTCTGAAAACACTATGGATGCTCCCGAAGGTATATTGAAATAAAAAGAAATAATGAGTCCGGCAAGCGCAGATATAAGACCAATCAATATTGATAGAACTATAATGTTTTTGAATGTACTGGTGAACAGAAGGGCTGTATTTTGCGGTATTGTCAGAAGTGATATTATGAGAATGATGCCGGCTATTCTTATGTTTATTACTACCACAAGAGCTATAAGTGCCAGCATTAGGTAGCTGATCAGTGCCGTATTCAGATCCTGTATCATTCCGTATTCTTCATCAAAGGCCGTTGAGAGGATTTCTCTGTAGAAAAACAGGGCAACTAAAACTGTTAGTGCCGTTATTGACATAGAAAAGTAAACTTCACTGGCAGTTACGGTGAGTATATTTCCAAACAGGTAGGAAGAAAGATCTGGAGCATATCCGGGAGTCAAATATATAAGGATCACTCCTGTCGCCATTCCCATTGCCAGAAAAATACCTATGGAAGAATCTTCTCTGACCCTGATCCTTGTAGTAAGATATTTAATTCCGAAGGCACTCATTATGCTGAAGGCTGCCGCACTCAGGATGGGGCTGATACCCAAAAAATATCCAAGACCGATACCACCAAAAGAAGCATGAGTGATCCCGTCGGAAATAAATACGATCCTTTTTGAAACTATGTAGGTTCCCATGATACCGCATGAAACACTTGCCAGCAGTGCTACAAGTACGGCTCTCTGAAAAAAGTCATATGCTATTATATCTGTCATTCTTTCTCCTTATGATCCCGAAGAACTCTGTGAGGTACAGGCCCGTGAGCTATAAGTTCAACAGGGCACGAATATTTATCGAGCATATCAGCACTTATATTGCTTCCGGAATGGTAATGAAGGGTCCCGTTGACGCAGGCTATATTTTTTACATAAGATGATATTACGCCTGTATCGTGAGAAACCATTATGATCGCTTTTTCCTGGTTGATCTCAGACAACAGTGTGTACAGGTCATTTGAAAACTCTTCATCGGTAAAGGCAGTGGGTTCATCAAGTATTAAAATATCAGGGTCGGAAACAATTGCCCGGCTGAGAAGAACTCTCTGAATCTGCCCGCCCGAAAGTTCACCGTAAGGACTGTTCCTGTATTCCGAAATGCCGAATTTATCGATTATATTTTCTGCCCGCCTTATCTGATCTTTGGAAAAACCCCGGAACATTTTTTTTTCGGATATAAGTCCCGAAAGCACAACATCTTTTACGCTTATGGGAAATTTAGCATCATTCAGGTTGAATTGCGGAAGGTATCCGAACTTTAATTTCCTGTTGAAAACTATTTTGCCGTTTACCGGTTTGATTATGCCCAGTATCACCTTCATTATTGTTGATTTTCCGCCGCCGTTCGGACCTATTACACCCAGAAAGTCTTTTTCATACACTTTCAGATATACATCGTGCACAACTACAGATCGTCCATATCCTGCAGAAATATTATTCAGTTCGAGTAAACAGTCTTTCATTTTTCCTCAAATTGCATTGTTCTGGCGATCTTTATCATATTATTCAGCCAATCTTTGCTCAGAGGGTCCAGTTGCATTACTTTTCCGTTTATTTCTTCTGCAATCGATTCTGCAAGTCTGGCATCAAATTGTTTTTGTATAAATACTGTACTGATATTCTGTTCCTGTGCTGTATCAATTATTTTTTTTATCTGTTTTGGAGAAGGTTCTTTACCGTCGATCTCTATGGGTATCTCGACGAGCTGATAGTCCCTGGCAAAGTAGCCCAGTGAGGGATGATATATAATATAACGACGGTTTTTTATTTCAGAAAGCATTGTTCGTATCTGCATATCAAGTTTTTCCAGATCTGTGATAAAGGATTCAAGGTTTTTTTTATAGAATTTTTTATTATCGGGATCGAACTGTACCATTTCTTCGTAGATATTATTTGCTATGGTCTTGACTTCTTCGGGGGACATCCATATATGCGGGTCTGTGTTGCCGGTATGGTCGTGTTCATGATCATCCCCATGATCGAGGAATTTAATATAGTTAGCGTTTTTGGAAGAATTAGATATTATCATATCTTCATTGACCGACCGGAATTTATTTAACCATGCTTTTTCAAATTCGATCTCTCCCATCGTGAAGTATATGTCGGATCTTGCAAGATCTGACATTGTTGAAGGCGCAGGTTCAAATGTATGGGGGCTGACACCGGGCGGCAACAGCACATTAATATTAAATTTGTCTCCCGTAATCCTTTTAACAAAATATTCCTGGGGCAAAATGCTGACAGAAATAACAGGTTTTGAATTTGAGGAATTTTTTACACAACTGACAAATAGTATTAGAATCAAGGCCAGAAATATTGATCTTTTCATAAAACGGCTCCTGTTATTTTAGGCATAATATAGCTTTAATATGAAAATATAGCAAGCAATTAATATTCAGAAAGGTTTAAACAGCTTTTAAAAATATGAATAATAATGACATTTTAAATTTCCGTTGTACAATTTACGCTTTTTTTGTGCTTTTCCAAAGAGTTCCTGAAATTTTGGATGAGGTGTTATGATGTTTAAAGACCATCCAGGATTCCTACTGTAAGCATTTTTCAGATATTTGTACAGTCTGTCGCTATCATATTTTGTCCCCAATCTTTCTCCGTAGGGGGGATTGGTTATAATAACTCCTTCCCGAAAGGTAAGTGTGAGATCTTTGATATCAGCTTTTTTTAATGAAACTATATCATCAACTTCTGCTTCCTGAGCATTTGATCTGGCACCGTCTATAACCATATCGTCATTATCAACACCATAGATCTCAATTTTTTGATCTGTGGTCATAATGTCCAAAGCCTCCTGTGCGGTTTCGAGCCATATTCTTCTGTCGAGAAACTTCCATTTCATCGATAAAAAATGTCTGTTGAGTCCGGGTGCCATGCGCTTTTTCATCATAGCCGCTTCGATAGGTATGGTTCCTGATCCGCAAAATGGATCGAGAAGGATCTGATTCCCGTTCCATTTCGAAAGCAATATAAGTCCGGCTGCAAGAGTTTCTTTGATAGGAGCGTTCCCGGTTTTTAACCGGTATCCCCGCTTAAAAAGAGGTGTGCCGGATGTGTCCAGCATAAGTCTGCCTTTATCTTTCTCGATCTCGATCTCAACAGGGAACGGAATATCTTGTTCGATGATTTTTTTCCTGCCGCTTTTTTCCAGTAATCTGTCGATAACTGCTTTTTTTGTCATTGCCTGCGCTACAGGGACAGAGCTGATTGCTGATTTTCTGGAACGGCCTTTTACAACTATATTTCCCCTTTCTTCAATAATATGTTCCCATTCAACGGCCTTCACACCCTCAAAAAGTTCGTCAAAATCTCTTGCAGAGAACTCATTGAGCACCAAATGTATTCTTTCTGCGGTCCTCAAAAAAATATTTGCTCTTGCGACAGCTCTTTGATCAGAACAAAAGAATACTCTGCCGTTCTCTGTATTTCTTATACTATATCCCAGTTGGATTATTTCTTTTTTTAATACCGATTCAAGTCCGAAAGTGCAGGTTGCCGCAATTATCATTTCATTTGTTTTTATCACTTCAGCTTAAAAGATCTTTTTCCAGATATTCTTTTTCCAGATCCAGATATTCTTTTGTTTCAAATATTTCTTTCATTATTTCATTATCAGGATTGTCAAAATCCTTCATCATTGAATTGATAGAATCCCCGCTCGTTCGGATCTTTTTTACCACATTCATGACCGGGTCTTTTTCTAAAATTTCAGATTTCTGTATTTTATTTGAAAGTATTGAACAGTAGCCTATAATACCGTTCAGGAGTGAATTTATTTTATGGTTCTGCGCAACAACAAGAGCATGAACCGCCTTGGTTTGTTCTTCTAATATTTTTTTTCTTCTAAGGGATTTTAGATATTTAGTTTTTGAATCAGATTCCTCTTTCTGCTTTAGCATATCTTCTTCTTTTTTGATCATTTGGGCCAGGCGGACTTTTTGGATTGATACATAGTAGAAATGAAGAATGACGGTCAGCAGAGTGTAAAGGACAAAAAACAGCCAAAGGTAAAAAGTGTTCTCAATAAAATAAAGATAGAATGAGATTACCGTCACTATTAGGGTAAATACCACGGCATGATATATTATAGTTTTTTTTGTATTCGGATCCATAACTGTTCCCCCAACTAATACTTTTTCAGTATATCGTTTTTGAACTTTTCAAATGTACCATTAATTATAGCATTTCTTGACTGTCTTGTCAACCAAATATAAAAATAAATATTATGTATAGTTGCGAGCTGACCGGCAAGTTTTTCGCCTGCATTGAAGAGATGCCTGACATAAGCTTTAGTATAATTCCTGCAGGTGTAACAGCCGCATTCGGGATCGATCGGAGTAAAATCGTCCTTAACTTTTGCGCCCTTAAGAATGATCTTGCCGTTTTTAGTAAAAACCGTCCCGTTCCTCGCATTTCTTGTCGGCATAACACAGTCGAACATGTCCACGCCTACGGAAATACAGTTCAGAATGTCAGCCGGAGTTCCCACGCCCATCAGGTATCTCGGCTTATTCTGAGGAAGGATCTCTGTGCAGACGACGGCAATTTCCGGTATCAGCTCCGTCGGCTCGCCGACGGAAACACCGCCGATAGCGTAGCCTTCGAAGTCAAGCTCCGCAAGCTCGTGACAGCTCCGCTGTCTCAGGTCTTTGTAAACAGATCCCTGCGCTATCGCGAACACTGTCTGACTGTGACCGTACAGCGGCTCAGTACGCCTGAAGCGTTCGATCGACCGTTTGGCCCAGCGGGTCGTTCTCTTTACAGCTTTTTCCGCCTGAGCGTGCTCGACGGGATAGTGAGAACATTCATCTAAGACCATCATGATATCCGAGCCGATCACTCTTTGAATGTCTACAACACTTTCAGGCGTGAAGAAAAACTTTGTGCCGTCGAGGTGCGACTGGAAGTGTACTCCCTCATCCTTGATCTTTGTCAGCCGGGCAAGACTGAAAACCTGAAATCCCCCGCTGTCTGTCAGGATGTTTCTTTCAAAATTCATGAATTCGTGAAGACCTCCGGCAGCTTTCATGATCTCCATGCCGGGCCTGTTGTTTAAATGATAAGTATTGCCGAGAATTATCTTCGCACCGGCCTCGTCAAGATCCCTGTTCGTCAGCGCTTTAACATTGCCGAGAGTGCCCACAGGCATAAAAACTGGAGTTTCTATGGTTCCATGGTCGGTAGTTAGCGTGCCTGCTCTCTCTCTCGAGGCTCCGTTTGAATATTCAAGGTCGAATTTCAAAGTAAATCCTATTCTGTAATTTTTTCGATTTCAGCTTCACCGCTCCCGTTCCCTGTAATTATTCTTGCAGCATCGTTGAATATAACGACAGCCATCAAAAGGAAAAGCAACAGCATTCCGGCCTGAAGTATCTTGAATTTGATCTTAGGCGGGATCTTTTTTCTCGAGACCCCTTCAGCAAGGATGAACATAAAATGTCCTCCGTCGAGTATCGGGACGGGCAGTATGTTCAAAAATCCTATATTAACGCTGATAAAGGCTATAAATGCGAGATAAGACCATATTCCCGCTCTTGCGCTTTCTCCTGTCATCTGAGCTATCATCAATGGTCCGCCGAGTTCTTTAACAGAAGCCTGGCCGCTCACGAGCATTTTGACGGAAAGCCATCCTATCTTTATCCAGCCCCATGTTGCTTTCGATCCTTCGGCTATAGATTCAAAGACAGAGGCGTCTCTTATTTCAACCTCAGAATATATGCCTATCAGACCGATATTTTTTATTTCGCCTTCGTGTATAGTCCTTACAGACATCGTGGTAACAGGCAAGAGTAGGGTAGAGTCGTTACGCGAAACTTTGAACATGAGCTTCTTTTCGGGGCTAGCATGAACGATATCCGTTATGTCCTGCCATGTACCGATCTCTCTTCCGTCGATCTCAAGTACGGTATCACCTTCAGTCATGCCTGCTTCTTTTGCGGGTGAATTTTCGGAAAAACCTTCTATATGCGTTGAGTTTACTTCCGGTATCCCGTTCGCGAAAGTGATAAGCGAGTAGATAAATATCGCAAGAAGAAAATTCATGGTCACTCCGGCCAGTATTACGAAGGATTTCTGAAAGAAATTCTTGGACTCGAACTCCCATGGCTGCCCCTCGAGTGATTCACCCTCCAGACTTTCATCTATCATGCCCGATATCTTAACATAACCTCCGAGAGGTATCCATGCGATCCTGTATTCTGTTTCTCCCCACTGCTTTTTTACGAG
>JAWOER010000149.1:0-3344 GCA_046482655.1 Candidatus Delongbacteria bacterium
GCCACATCAGTAGCTACGAGAAGCTGGAGGTGTCCGGTTCTGAATCTGTTCATGACAAGATCCCTCTGAGCCTGTGAAAGATTTCCGTGCAGAGAATCTGCATTATATCCGTCAGCCATGAGTTTATCTGCTACCTGCTGAGTCTCTTCTCTTGTGCGACAAAAAACTATCCCGTAAATATCAGGGTAAACATCAGCGAGTCTTTTGAGAGCGTTGTACCTGTCTTTTGCATGTACAAGATAGTAATGATGCTCAACATTTTCTGCCCCTTTATTTTTTTGTCCCGCACTGATCTCATCGGGATCTTTCATATAGTTCTCTGCGATCTTTGCGATCTCTCTAGGCATGGTTGCAGAAAAAAGCAGGGTCTGTTTATTCGATGTTACGGACGACAGAATGTCGTCGAGATCCTCTTTGAAACCCATATTGAGCATTTCATCAGCTTCATCAAGGACCAGCCAGTTTATCTTTTCTATTTTAAGCTTTTTTTTGTATATCAGATCAAGCACTCTTCCCGGTGTCCCTACAACGATATGAACGCCCTTTGAAAGAGCCCGTATCTGATTCTGAATACTTGTGCCTCCGTATATAGATGTTATCTTTACTCCGGGCAGATATTTGGAAAAAGAATTAAAATCTCTTGTTATCTGCATACATAATTCTCTTGTGGGGCACAGGATCAGAGCCTGAGTCTTGTTGATATTCGTATCAGTCTGCTGAATGATCGGCAGTCCGAACACAGCAGTTTTTCCTGTCCCTGTCTGGGCTAGGGCTATCAGGTCTTTATTTCCCGAAAGCAGATGAGATATCGTTTTATCCTGGATCGGTGTCGGTGTTTCAAATCCCATTTCCGATATTGCGTCAAGCAGTTCCTGTTTTAGTCCCGCTTCTCTGAATTCTTTCATTGTTTCCTTATTTGTTTGTTCTGTTAAGTCTTTTTCTTTCATTTATGTCAAGATACTTTTTTCTTAGTCTGATATTGTGCGGTGTAATTTCTATAAGCTCATCATCCTCAATGAATTCCAGAGCCTGTTCGAGCGTCATCTGCCTTGGAGTAACGAGTTTAATAGCGTCATCTGCTCCGGAAGCCCTGACATTCGACATTTTTTTTGCTTTAATAACATTTACGACAAGATCGTCCTCTCTGGAATGTTCACCAACTATCATTCCTGCATAAACATCAGTACCCGGACTGATGAACATTTCGCCTCTGTCCTGAAGATTATAAAGAGAGTAAGCCACCGCCTGACCCTGTTCGAGGGCAATAAGAACACCTCTGCTTCTTTTGGGAATGTCGCCCTTATAATATTCGTATTCATAAAACGAATGGTTCAGTATCCCGGTCCCTCTGGTTTCTGTCATAAATTCGTTCCTGAATCCTATAAGGCCTCTGGCAGGAACTTTGAACTCGAGCCTTGTGTATCCGTCGCTTCCCTGAACTATGTTTAAAAGTTCGCCTTTTCTTATACCGAGCTTTTCAATAACCACGCCTGTGTAATCGTCAGCCACATCAATAACAGCAAATTCCACCGGTTCTGTCTTTCTGCCTTTGAGCTCTCTGAATATGACCTTGGGTTTCGAAACACCGAACTCATAGCCTTCCCTGCGCATATTCTCAATAAGGATGGCAAGCTGGAGTTCACCTCTTCCGTTAACGACGAATTCATCCGGTGATTCTGTCTTTTCTATTTTTATGCTGATATTGGTCTGAAGCTCTTTATTTAGTCTGTCCCAAATATTTCTGGAAGTTACCCATTTACCGTCCTGACCCGCAAAGGGCGAATCATTGACCAAAAATCTCATCGCAAGTGTGGGCTCATCAACATTTATCAGCGGAAGCGGCTCCTGTTTATCTTTGTCCGTAACAGTTTCTCCCACATCGATCCTGGCCAGTCCTGCAATTGTAATTATATCTCCGGCATAAGCAGTCTTCGTTTCGACTTTTTTTAGACCGTCATAGATAAAAAGCTTTGAAATTCTGTACAGCAGCCTTTCGCCGTTCCTCTTTAAAAGAACTGTCTCCTGACCCATATTCACCTTTCCGCGATGGATCTTGCCTGTGCCCATTTTACCAAGGTAAGTATCGTATTCGATAGCAGAAACAAGGAATTGGAAATTACCATTTTCATCTCCATCCGGCTCTTTTACATGATCGATAATTGTGTCCAGAAGCGGTAAAAGATCATTATTATCATCCTCGGGATCGTATTTTGCGATACCGTTCTTTGCCGAAGTGTATATGACGGGAAAATCGAGCTGTTCATCATTTGCATTTAATTCCACAAAAAGATCAAAAACCTTGTTGAGTACTTCATCGGGAGAGCAGTTGGGTCTGTCGATCTTATTTATCACCACAATGGGCTTTAATCCCATCTGGAGGGAGTTTTTGAGTACATATTTCGTTTGAGGCATTGGTCCCTCAAATGCATCAACTAAAAGGAGCACGGAATCCACCATCTTCATTATTCTCTGCACTTCTCCGCCAAAATCGGCGTGTCCCGGTGTGTCCACAAAGTTAATTTTGTGATCTTTGTAGTAAAGAGACGCGTTTTTTGAAAAGATAGTGATACCCCTTTCCTTTTCCAGATCGTCAGAATCCATTATTCTTTCTTGCACTTTCTGGTTTTCTCTAAAAGCCCCTGTCTGCTTTAGAGCGGCATCAATTAAAGTGGTTTTGCCATGATCTACATGGGCTATAATCGCAATATTTCTTAATTTTTTCATTTTCCTGCATGATTAATTAATTAAGGTCGGAATATATTGCTTTTTTTCTGTTTATACAATATAATTATGAGTTATTTTTGATTTATTTCGCTAATAATTTATTTGATAATATTATCGGTATCGATTATATTAAAAACAATTTTATATTCAAGAATCTATTTAGGTGAAATGATAGTAAGAACAACTAACACAGACGGAGCACATATATATGGCAAATAATGGCAGTATAGGATTTGAAGAGAAATTATGGCTTAGTGCAGACAAATTGAGAAATAATCTCGATCCGGCTGAATACAAGCATGTGGTTCTCGGACTTATTTTCTTGAAATATATTTCAGATACTTTTGAAGAAAGATACGCTCAACTTGTTAATGAGGACGAAGGCTTTGAAGAGGACAGAGATGAATATTCTTCTGAAAATATCTTCTGGGTTCCCGAAAAATCAAGATGGAAACATCTACAGAACAATGCGAAAAAGCCCGAGATAGGTATGATGATCGACGAAGCAATGATAGAGATCGAAAAAGAAAACATTTCTCTAAAAGGAGTATTGAACAAGAACTACGGCAGACCTGATCTTGACAAAAGAAGACTCGGCGAACTTGTTGACCTTATGTCCA
>JAWOER010000168.1:0-5107 GCA_046482655.1 Candidatus Delongbacteria bacterium
TTTAAAGGGAATTTGCACTGTCACAATTGAAAATAAATCAGATAAATCAATAGGCAAAATACCGTTCTTACTTTATCGTTTAATGAAGGTTACTTCAATTCAAAATCAACATGGAAACGAACTTGATTTCAACCAAAATATCGTTTCATTCTCAGACTTTGAAAAACTACAGGTAAATTCCATTAGAATAAATACAAATATAGAGCCTAAGAACACCACTACGCTTAAAATACAGTATGATGGATACTTATTAGGTTACCAGGAAACTGGAATTGGATATATCAAAGATAGAATATCTAAAAACTTCACATTGATAAGAATGGATAGTTATTCCTATCCGATTCTTGCTGAACCAAGCATTGGTTTTCTGAGAAAAAATATTGGTTCTGATAACTTCACTTATAAACTCAGCGTAACTGTTCCTGAATCATTGATAGTTGCGAACGGAGGCCATCTTTTGTCTAAAAACACTGAAAATTCTAACACAACTTACAAATACGAAAGTAAAAATCCCACTTGGAGAATAGATATATCTATTTCAACATATCAATTCGGGACAAAGGGAAGACTTGACATATTCTACCTCCAAAATGATTCAACCATTGCCAAAGCATTACTTGATCAAGGAAGCAAAGTCTTAAAACTTTATACTCAATGGTGGGGAGAATTGAAAAATGATAATTCTATTACAATAATTGAAACAGAGGAAGGAAGTGGTGGTCAAGCAAGCGAAACCGCAATTTTGTTGCCACAAGAGTCATTTACAACAAATAGTTACAGCCACTTATATCATGAATTATCACATCTTTGGAATGTCGCAATAAACGAAAAAGAAGGATTATCACCGAGATGGGAAGAGGGTTTAGCTACATTCTGTGAATATTATGTTTATGAATATTTAAATACCGAAAAAAAGGGAATATTAGATAAAGATGCCAACAAAGTAATAATCCGAATGAAAAAGATCTTTGATGCGAAGCCAAAAATGTATGAGATACCAATGTATGAGTTTGGAAACAAAGGGCTGACAGATTATTCTTATAATCAGGGAATGGTAATGTTCACGGTTTTTTACAAATTGGTTGGAAAAGAAAAGTTTGATTTGATTGTTCGTTCCTTCTACGAACAATACCATAATTCAGGGGCTACAACCATATGTTTTACTGACTTATGTGAAAAAGTAATACAAAGAAAGGGAGTAAAAAAATTCTTCAATGATTGGATTTACACTGCAAATTATACTTTTTTTATCAGGGATGAGAATACAATTGATGAAATTGTGAAACATTATGAAGATGACTTTCGCTAACAAAGCGTATAACCAATTGCGCCACAGTCGTGCGGGTAGGATTGGCGTAGGCTCGCAACTGGTCATACCGCCGACCGTTATGGTCGTTTTTTTACAAGGAATGTTATTACAAGCGTCATTTAAGGTCCGAAAGCCTGTTGCCTGAACCGTTAACAATTTTTTTCAATCCATCTATACATTGACGATCAAAGTACAGTTCACTTCTTTACCCTGAATATCTTCTCCATTAGCTCGTACAGATCGGGATGGTTCACCTTGAATTTTTTGGGATTCTCGAAAAAATATTCGCTTACGACCGCAAAAAATTCGGTTTTATCGGTCGCCCCGTAGGGATTGATGTCCGATCTGCCTTTGACTATCTCGGCAATATTCTTGTGAATAAGGTCCGCCCACGGAATTATGTACTGCTTTTCAAGAAACAGTTCCGGAATGCCGTCAACCGATCCGTCAGCTTTGTCTATAAGATGAATAAATTCATGTATCCCGACATTCGACCCGTCCCATTCGTTCTTAAATCCCCAATGTAGATCATGTCTCGAAAGAATCATTTTGCCGTTTAAAAAGCCGTTACCGACCATGCCTGAAATATTGTGTGATCCCATAAAATTATCACCTGTCTGAAAGCTGTCATTAAAGCTTTTTTCGTACAGCAGCACCTCGTTCAAATTAAGATACTGCCATTCCGGGAACCTGAATATCGGGATCACTGCTCCTGCCGCGATCAGAAGCTCGTCCGTCTTTCGCACTTTCGTTCCTACTCCCGTGATCTTAACATTTGTCAGAAATTCGCAGACTTTGAATTCGAAATGTTTCTTTTCTTCGTCATTTAATTCTTTGTAGAATCTTACTTTTGAAGATAATATAAGTCTGTCCTTTGCAGAAACTGCCCCTTCGGGCGTTCTCCATCTTCCGGCTTTTCCGAGATAAAAGAACAGCCAGATAAGAAATCCGAAGAAAATTAAAAGAAATATCGCGGCATAGACTTCGTGCATGTGTTAAATTTATGGAAATAAAATGCAAATTACTATAAAAATCGTTATATTATCTCAGCGATTAGATTCACAATCATAATCATTGAAAATTTGCTATAAATTTCGTACCTTATCTGTTATGCAATTCATACAAAAAGGATCTAAAAATGGCAGAACTTATAATTCATACAGACAAAATAAAGAACAACATAAAATACCTCAGCGATTATTTTGATAAGCACGATATACACTGGAGCCTTATAACAAAAGTTTTTTCGGGCGACAAAGAGTTTTTGGGTAATATTCTGACCAAAGATGTGATCAAAAAAATTAACTCGATCGGCGATTCCCGCCTCACTAGTCTAAAAAATCTTAAAGAAGTTAATCCGGATATGAGAACTATTTATATTAAACCTCCCGCAAGAATTTATGCAGATGATGTGGTAAAATACGCCGACATATCCCTGAATAGTTCTTTTTCTACAATAAAAGCTCTTAATGAGGCTGCGGCTAAAGCCGGTAAAATACACCACATAATTATTATGATCGAGCTTGGAGAGTTGAGAGAAGGCGTCAACAGAGATAAAATTATGGATTTTTATGAAAAAGTTTTTAATATGTCCAATATCAATGTTATCGGGCTGGGATCCAACCTGGGATGTATGTACGGGATCGAACCTACATATGACAAGCTGCTGCATCTTACACTCTACAAGGAACTCATTTCGCAGAAATTTAATAAGGATCTAAAATTTGTTTCGGGAGGAAGTTCCATTACTCTGCCCTTTATAGAAAATAAGGGTATGCCTGAAGGTGTTAATCATTTTAGGGTCGGAGAAGCCGCTTTTTTCGGAGTCACTCCGCTTAACAACGAAAGATTCAAAGAGCTTTCTACAGACACATTTGAGTTTAGAGCAAATATTATTGAGCTCGAGGAAAAAAAGCTGGTACCCGACGGCACTATAGGCGAAGCTAATATCGGCCACACTTCTGAATACGATGAGAAAGACATGGGACTCACATCCTTTAAAGCAATATTAGATTTCGGACTGATAGATGTGGACAGGGATAATGTTAAGACTTTGGACGACGATCTCACATTTGTAGGAATAACATCTGATATGACCGTTTTTGACCTGGGGAAAAACCGTACACCTGAGGGGAAAGCAAAGTATAAAACCGGAGATCAAATACATTTCAAGGCTGATTATATGGCTGTAGCAAGACTTTTAAACTCCAAATTCATAGAAAAAAAATACAGATAGTAATTTCTATGGCTTCTTTCAAAAGAATTTCTCTTGATAAATATAGTGTCCTGATATTCGACCTTTTCCACACGCTTTCATCGATTCATCATTCGAATGTTCCGGGCAGGAATTCTCACGAAATAATCGGCGTTTCGAGAGAGAAATGGCTCGATGCTCTTTTTACCGATCACGAAAGACGGGCGAGAGGGTATATCAAAGACCCGATCGGGATCATAAGAGACATTACCAACAAAATCGGCATGGAGATAAGCGACGAATTAATCTGTGAGCTTGCTCAAAGCCGCTACGACCGCTTTTCATACAGCCTGAAAAACATACTTCCACACACTGTTGAAACAATAAAGGAACTTAAGCGCAGAGGTAAAAAGATCATTCTCCTAAGCAATGCCGATGTATGCGAAGTCGAAAGCTGGGAATATTCTCCCCTTGCCGAACACTTTGACCATGCCGTTTTTTCCTGCCATACCGGTTTCCTGAAGCCCGAAAGAGAGATCTATGACCACGCCGTAAAGCTTTCCGGATTTACTCACGAAGAGTGCCTGTTCATCGGAGACGGCGGAGCTGACGAGCTTAACGGAGCGAAAAATGCGGGGATAGCAACGGTTTTCACTTCCGAGTTCATAAAAGACCTCTGGCCTGAACATATCGAATCGAGAAAGCTCATCGCGGATTATCACATTGAACGAATAGACGAACTGCTGTAAACCGTTGATCTACTTTATCCCGTGCCTGTTCGCATACTTCGAGACGATATTTCCTATATGAATATTTGACTTTGACCGTTTAAATCATTAAATTATCTGCATGAATGAACTTAAAAAATATATTGAGCGGATTAGAGCACTCTGCGAGAATAATCGGGTAAAATCTTTATACCTTTTCGGATCATTTGCCAAAGGTAATTCTAATGATCAAAGTGACATAGACTTTATTGTGGAGCTTCTCGATACTGACCCGATTGAATATGCCGATCATTATTTCAACCTGAAGGACGAACTAAAATCACTGCTTAAACGCCAAATTGACTTACTTGAGAAAAAAGCTATAAAAAACCCTTACCTGCTCAATCATATCGAACAGAGCAAAGTGGCCATCTATGCAAAATGAAGAAGTCAAAACTTGGCTTGCGGACATTAATCAGGCTATAGCTGAAATAAAATCATTTCTCCCGGAAAAGAAAGATTTCTTCGAGTTTCAAAAGGATATAAAAACTAAAAGGGCGATCGAAAGAAACATTGAGATCATAGGCGAAGCGAGGACATATCAGTTAAATCAGAAATTCCTCCTAATTTGGGATTTGGAGAATTAGCGGTCGAAGCAATAAAAATGGCAAGATTTATACCCGTTACTCAAAGTGGTAAACCCGTACGCGTTCGTATGAACCAGAGAATCAGATTCGAACCGCATAAAAAAGATCAAAAATAATATCCTTATTAAATCCCATTCTTTATATATTTAACTTCACCCGCGCAAAATCTTTCCTGTTTTTTGAGATCCGCGAACTTAAAACATCTTTGTTCTCCGATGTTAAGCGTCCATCTCCAAATTATCGGGCACTT
>JAWOER010000182.1:0-5395 GCA_046482655.1 Candidatus Delongbacteria bacterium
CTACTCAGAGGCCGACAGAATGATCACAAAAGCCTTTTCCAATTTATCTCCTGACGAGCATGAAGATTTTCCCAATGTGTTCTATTATATGGGCATGATAAAATCAGCCATAGGAGACAACCGGTCTGCACGGTATTATTTTGAAAAACTTGACAGTTTTAAAACTAAAAATGATATAAGTTATTCAAAACTTGAATATGCACAAAGATTTATAGAAACGGTTCATTAAAATGAGGAATGAAAAATGAAAATATTTGTTATTTCTGTTACGGCTTCAATAGTTGTTTCTTTTGTTGTTTGTCTGCTGGTACTTTCAGAGATAATCAGCTTAAAAAAGATCTTTCCGGACGACATGTTCCCTTCGGAAGTAGAGCAGGCGGAGATCCTGATGCCGAATTTTGTAAATTTAAAAATATCCGACGCCGAGAAGGCCGCAGAAAACCTTGACATAAGCATTGTTAAGGAAGACGAATTCGTTGAAAATACCCAGCCGGATATAGTTCTGGAGCAATTTCCACTTCCCGGATCAGATATTGCCAGAGGGGATGCTGCAAAACTTTCTGTGTCCAAAGCCGTGGAGGTCACTATTGAAACGATGAGCGAAGAAGATCTATATGAAGATTTCGAAGAAATTGAACTGTCCACTACGATAACAATGCCGGATATTACCGGTTTAAATTACGAAACTGCAACAGACATATTAAAACGGTCCGGTATAGAAAATATCTCTAAAACAGAAGATGAAGACGATTTTATCGATAAGGGCAAGGTCATCAGCTTTAATCCTCCGGCCGGCTCAGAGATCGAAGAAAGTTCCACCGTTGATATTGTTGTAAGTAAAGGGCCATCTATAAAATTCGTAATAGTTCCCAATCTGTACAACAAAACTCTTCAGTCTGCCAAAGCGGAATTAAAAAAGAATAATTTAAAGCTGGGCAATATAAATAAAGTCATAGACACGGACAAAGGTTTTGACAGGGTTATCGGCCAGTCGGTCAGCTGGGGTAAAAAAGTTGAAGAGGGCACGGTTATAGATATAGACCTTAACTCGGAAGCAGAAGAAGAAAAGCGCGGCTGGTAACTGCTTAAGAGAAGATGTTGTTAAACAGTAAATATATATATATTCTGGTCATTTTATTTGCATCCGTTTTATTTGCATCCGTTACTTTTAAAAAAAATGATATTGAGAATATTGCTGCGCGTGATATATACGATATCCTCTCCAGAATATACACTTTAAGAGGATACAGCCACGGTTTAACAGGTCAGCCTGTGTATTTTTCCAGGGCCGGTAAATCCTCCGGACTTATCGATCTCTATATTGACGATATCCATTACGGTATGCCTGTATCAGATATCTCTTTTATAAATATCGATCACATAGAAAAGATCACAATAGATGAAACAAGCGCAGCAATAGGTGGTATCTCAGTTTATGTTTACACAAAAGATCCTGATAACGAGATCCCCGTTTCAAAGATCATATACAGAGACGGTTTTTTGAATTTCAGAGACCTTTCTGCGATCATCAGCCAAAAAATATGCCCGGATGCATCTTTCCGCCTGACGGGAGAAATCCTTGATCATAAAGACAATAGAGAAACTTCAGATAATTTTAAATATCCTTATTCCAAACAAAACTACTCTCTGAATGTGACAATGCCCGAGATTTATACGCTCACTCCGCATCTTGATATTTCATATTTTGCAGAAAAAAAATGGGCTTTGGATTCAGATTCGTTATTTTACAGACCAGAAAGATCCAGAATAGCACTCCATCTAAATAAAAGTTCCCCAAATTTTTTCAACAGATTCGTTGCTGTTAATATAAATGAAAGCGGTACAGATCAGACAGGAATTATAAATATTTACAACGAACTGGAAATAAAAGATTCTTTATCTGTGATCAGAGGACGAATAGGATTTTCTTCTGAAGATAATTCAAATTCATCAGGATATTCTTCGCTGGCATACAGGCTCAAAACAAAACATGAATTAAATGCCCGTGCATACCTTCTGGCTTCTGATACGCAAAAAAAAATATTTACATTACACGGCGGAGTTTCCCTTGACTGTAAGATATTCGAATTAAGAACTTCAAACGGTTATATATACAACAAAGGTCCTTATACCAGATCATTTTTTGAAAATTATGTTACTGCCGAGAGAACATTTAATAAAAAATTAAAACTTCTGGCAGGATATGATAATATTACGGAAAATAAAAGAATATTTTACAGATCGGGAATAGTATTGATCCCTGTCAAAAATACTGTGCTGCAGAGCAATTATCTCCTGTCAGGATCAAAAAATAAAAAATCCTGCCTTAAAAATAAGGTTGTAACATCAATATCCTGGTCAGACAGATATTTTGAAAACGACCTTGAACTTAACATTTCTGTAAACCACATATATTCTGAATATTTTATTGAAGACCAAAAAGAAACGGTCAATAACCTTAATTTTAATCTGAGGGCAAGAATAGCAGATCTGGAGTTGTTTTTTGGATCTGACAATTTTCTAAAAGAATTTTATGGATTTAACAACAGATATTACCGCCTGAATGACCATTACAAATACAGCACTGTAGAAAATTTTGAAATGCCCGGCCGTGACGAAATATGGGGTGTAAGATGGTCATTTTACCGCTGATCTTTTTGTCCTTTTATTTTCTGACTACAGCTATTTTGCCTGTTATATATATGGTCGGGTCTTTTTTGTCATAAGCTATTATCTGATATATCCCCGTCGATACGAGTTTGCCTTTATTGTCCCTTCCGTCCCATCCGCTGTTTATGCTGAATTCCTTTCCCCCCTCTCCGCCGCGGATCAGCGATCCCTTCATATCAAATATTCTGGCTGAATCATAGTTTATACTGTTATCTGGAAAATAAAAGGCCATAACTGAGCTTCCGTCGTTGATAAAAGGCGAAGGTTTTGTTCTTATCTCATTATCTTTCAGCTTTTGCGTCTTGAATATCTTACCGTATTCAATAAAAGCCAGACCGTTCTCCGAAACAAGTACGGCCGTCCCGTTCTCTTCATCAATTTCTATGTCGGTCACGACCCGGTCTATCAGACAGGTTTTTTCTATGGTTCCCGGCACATCTTCATCTTCATCATAGTATTTGGTCACATAATGTCTCCACTCTGTATTATCCGGAGAAAGGACGCTCACACCATTATCTGTTGCAAACCACTTTTCATTTATGCCGTTCACTTCAATATCATATATAAAGTTACTGACAGGACCGGAATGTACAGAATTCACATTGGCGGAAGATATCGACAGGGGATTTTGAGGGCTTAGTTTAAGGTCAATATACTTTATTCCGTTATTCGTGCCTATCCAGACGATATCATCTTTATCCTTTGCAATTGATATTATTCCTTCATTGATCTCGATCTTGTTTACCTTTAATGTCCCCGCATTCAGATCTCCCACAGCCAGACCTTCGAGCTTACCGAACTGTTGAGAAGAGCTTCCGAGCCATATCCAGTTGTTGTCATCAATAAATATTGCATACGGACTCTGATAGTTATCGGATTTATACTCCTTAATATCACCGCCGGGAGATATCCTGTAGAGGATCGGATCCGGGGCAGGTTCGTAATGGTCAAAACTTGTGATCCATATATTCCCGTCTCCATCTTCGTCCACATCCGGATGGACAGAGTACGGATAAACACTATCAGTCGGATCAACATGGCTGGAAAGGCTGTAGTTATCTGTTTTTACATATCTGTCGCCGTCCCAGACGAACTTGTTGGTTCCGTTGGACCATGAAGCCACATAAACACTTCCGTCACTGCTTTCCAGAATATTTTTTCCGATATTTCTTTCTGCTCCTGTAAACACATCCGAAGAAAAGCTGCCGTCATCCAGATTCATGTATGAAAATTTAGCCGGGTTCATATAAATAAATTTCTGTCCGTCAGATGATATTGTGCCTTTGACCAGTGATTTTCCAAAAGGAAGATCGAATTCTATAAAAGTTTCCTGACCGCTACGATCATCATAAATATATACGCCCTTATCATTACCTATATATATTTTATCGTTCAAAACAGTAAAGGCAAAATTTTCGGGATCTTTGTCGTAAGTACCGTACAGCATTTCTTCTGGACCTGTCATATTTGAATTTACAGAAAATATTACAGATGCATCAACCTGATCAGCAAGAATATAGAATTTATCCTCAAAAAACATACCTTCGTAAATATCTTTATCTTCAAATACCGTTTCCTTGGTCGCCGTGCCGTCCTGTACTCTGTAGAGCCCTGATCCTGTCAGTGCGTACAAAGTATCCTGATCTCTTACAAAACGATTTGTTCTTATGCTCTCTGTTCCCGAAACATCTGTCCAGTTATCCAGATAATTTATATTCTGCGAATCCTCGGAAATATATTTTATTCTGTCCCCGAGAGCGATATAAATACGGCCGTTGAAAACTGTGACATCGTTAACATTACCCGTCATGGTATTTGTGTCCGCGATCTCATATTTTTTAAAATCATTGTTGTATCTGTATCTTGACAAAAGACCGTCACAGGCAATATAGACATATTTTTGGGACGAGTGTATATTGTTAAGTCTGTAAGTTCCAAAGTTCTCAATGTGATTAAGGTAAACCGAATTGTTCATATTGTGGTCAAAAACGGTAAATGAGCAGTCTTTATGGCCCGCCCACAGATATCCTCTGAAATCTTTTTCTACCCTTAAAATTTGAGGCTTGTAAAGACCGTCATCAATATCGTAAACATCAATTGAGCCGTCGGGAGCATAAAATACAAGTCCTCCGTCTGTTGCAAAAAGGATAGTCTGGTCAAAATTTTTTACATCAGATCCTTTTGTTACAGAACAATAGGTGCGGAACTCTGTACTTACTGCAGAAAGGACAGAAAAATTGACCAGGAGCAGAATTATAGATTTTAAAAACATTATCACCTCATTAAATTATAATTGGATTATTATAGTCTCAACAAAATTCTTTTTTGCTTTCATTATTCTGTATTTCAGACCTTCAAGTTCAAATATTTCTCCCTGCTCCGGTATTCTTTTGAGTCTGTTGATAATATAACCGTTTATTGTTTCATTTTTACAGTTCATAACATTTTTCTCTTCACCAATAATACTCTTGATCATCTTCCTAAGTTCCTCCAGATCAGCAGTTCCGTCCAAAATAAACAATTTCTGGTCCTGCCGGTAGATTATGCCTCTGTCAGATCCCTGGTTTATGTTATGAGGATCTTCGACTTTGCCTACTATCTGTTCGAGTATGTCATGCATTGTAACAATACCCAAACAGCCTCCGAATTCATCTATTACAACACATATCGAGGCTTTTTCCCGTTTAAAAATTTTAAACAGAGAAAGAATAGTTCCGCTTTCTCT
>JAWOER010000183.1:0-3401 GCA_046482655.1 Candidatus Delongbacteria bacterium
CATTTATTGAATCAGAATAGATTGGGAAAATTCTTTCTATACCAACACCATTAGCTCCAACTTTACGTACAGTTATAGTTTGACCAGTCCCTTGACCACGTTTAGCTATACATACACCTTCGTAGTTTTGTACACGAGTTTTCTCACCTTCTTTAATCGTAACTGCAAGATTCACAGTATCACCAGCACGAAAGTCTGGAATATTTTTCTCAGCTGTTTGTGCTTTTTCAAAATTTTGAATATACTTAGCAGCGGTTTTGTTATTCTGTTGTTTTGACACTGTTCAAGCGGAATTCCATCGGCGGATGTGTGATTTACGAGTCCTGCGATTCTGCTCATTTCAAGGAGTTTGAATGCTGTTCTTAAAGCGTCAGATCTTTTATGCGGATCTATATTTACATATTTGATCTTTCTGCCCAGCCCGGCGGGTATGTATCTGAGCACGGTGACGAGTGTTTCCTGCTGAGCTTTGGTCCCGTATTTGGAAAAATCGAGTTCGAGCGATCTTAAAATGCTTTCGTGTATCCTTTCAACTTCGATCAGGTCGTTTGATTGGCGGTATTCACTGACGGCCTCAGGCATTCCCCCGATAAAATAATACATTCTGACAAGCTTCAAAAGTTTATCGTGTATCGGCGGACTGATCTTTTCCCACGGCTCGTAATTGTTCAAAAATCCCGTCAGGCCGAATTCTCCCACAGCATCGAGAAATTCAAAGAAATTTAAAGGGTGCATGTAAGCGAATTCCACTCTTCCCACAGGCATGGAAAAGTTTATCTCGTTAAGAACATGGTCCAATAGTGACCCGGCTGCGATGATGTGAAGTTTCGGTCTTTTTTCATAAAAGTATCTTAGCCCTGCAATAGCCTGAGGACACTGCTGGATCTCATCGAGAAATATCAGCGTTTCCCCGTCTTTTGCGCTCACGCCAAAATATGCGGTCAGGTTGATCAATATCTCTTCGATGTCGTTAGTCTTAAAGAATTCTTTAAGTTCCGGTTTTTCCTCAAAATTGACCTTTATAACATCCGTAAAGTTCTTTTTGCCGAATTCTTCTATCGTATAAGTTTTCCCGATCTGTCTTGCCCCTCTGACTATGAGCGGCTTTCTGTTTTTCCTGTTTTTCCATTCTTCGAGATATGATTCAAAATATCTTTTCATGACGACCCCGCTGTTTTATGGCTGTAATGTAAAAATACTATTGGAAAAATGCAAGTGATATGTATAAATACCATTGGAAAAATGCAAATTAGGCAGGTAGTTTGGGGGTTGTATTAAATTATATATTATTTTCTTGCTTATTTAAATCAAAAGCGGGAAATATCCGCACTGGCGGAAGCGATGGCGGAATTAAAACTGAATTTCAGGGATAGAAAGTTTGGGATGTGTTGCCTTGTGTTTTTTACAGTTTTGATTGATTATTGCCTTGATATTTTTACATTTTCAATGGATTATTGCCTTGTGTTTTTTCCTAACATGCATTATATTGCCTTAAAACGAGGAATTTATGTATCTTAAAAGAGAAATTGACAATACACTTCTGGAATGGAAAAATAGTGAAAAGCGAAAACCTCTGCTTTTGCGCGGTGCAAGGCAGGTGGGAAAGACCGACAGCGTAAGGAATCTCGGTACAAAATTCGAATATTTCATTGAACTCAATTTCGAAATAGACGATAGAGCCGCCCCAATATTCGGGGAAAGTCTTTATCCTGACGATCTGATAGAAAAGATAGTCACAGTTTACGATATACCTGTCATCGAAGGAAAAACGCTTTTGTTCCTCGATGAAATTCAGTCTTGTATTCCCGCTATACAGGCACTTAGATTTTTTTATGAAAAAAAGCGGGGTCTTCATGTTATTGCTGCAGGTTCTCTTCTTGAATTCGCACTGCAGGAGATACCGTCGTTTGGAGTGGGAAGGATCAGATCTATTTTTATGCATCCTATGTCATTTAATGAATTTCTGACTGCGCTCGGAAGACAAAGAATACTCAAAATGAAACGGAATGCCGCTACCGATTCTCCTTTGAGCGCTGTTATTCACAAAGAGCTTATATCACTCGTGAAAAAATTTCTGCTTCTCGGCGGAATGCCTGAAGTAATAGCCAATTACTCAGCAAATAAAGATATTACAGAATGCAGGCGCGTAATGGACGATCTTATCATATCTTTCAGGGCCGATTTTGCTAAATATAAAGACAAATTTCCCGCAAGGATACTCACGGAAGTATTTAATTCTGTAGTGAAGCAGGCCGGAAGCAAATTCGTTTATTCCAAAGCCTCCGACGCCAAGCACGATAAAATAAAGGAAGGGCTCGATCTTTTGATACTGGCAGGACTTGTAATACCTGTTACTCACACTTCTGCGAACGGACTCCCCCTCGGAGCGGAGCTGAATCACAAAAAAAGAAAGATGTTACTTCTTGATACGGGACTATTCATGAGGCTTCTTAATCTTGACCTGGCTGAATTTGTAGCGTCAGAGGAAATGGAAGTAATAAACAGAGGCAGTCTCGCTGAAATGTCTTTCGGTCTTGAGTTCTTAAAAAGCTTATCGCCCTATGAAACCAGAGACCTATATTACTGGCACAGGGAATCGGCATCGAGCAACGCTGAAGTTGACTATGTTATTTCTAAAAACGGCAAAATAATACCCGTGGAAGTCAAAGCAGGAACTAAAGGCAGCATGCAGAGCTTAAATATTTTTATGACTGAAAAAGGTTTGTCTAAGGGTGTAAGGGTATCAACGGAAAACTTTTCGGCTTACGATAATATCGAGGTTTATCCGATTTATGCTGTCGAGAATATTCTGCTTTAGTCAAGGTCAGATAAATTCGGCCGGGATGGCTGTAATACTCTCACTCATGGGATCAGTAATCGTATGTTTCTGCTTCTAAAAATTCGAATTTATACAGTGCACCGAGAGTGATCTTTGTATCTGTCGGCTTACTGTCCTCTTTAAAATGAGAATTAATATTTAAAGCACAGAATACATTAAAAGCAGGAGAAGTGTAATAATTAAATCTTGCGTTCATGTCCAGAATATTTATCCTGTTATTATCCGTATCATAAAGCTGGATAGTCGAAGCTGTAACAGATGTGTTTATGTTTAGCTTAGTGTTCATATCTTTCGCCAGACCTAATCCGTAACTGAATACGCTATAAGTGCCTTCGTAACCTTTTTTATTAAATACCCGTCTGAATTCTGTCCGGGCTTCTTTGATGAACTGGTGTTTGATGTCTAAAAATGCTGTCCCTGTAAATTTAGAAAGCGCTCCGTGCAGTTCCCGGGCATATTCAGAAAATATTCCTGCCGACAGGGGTCTTTTTTCTCCGGTAACACCCTCTCTTTCTTCGGTCAGCCTGTATTCAAAGACGGCGTATGCGCTAAAGCCTTTTTT
>JAWOER010000217.1:0-4118 GCA_046482655.1 Candidatus Delongbacteria bacterium
GAATTTCAGCTGGACCTTATAAGCGGATTTTCTGATCAGATACAGATCAAATTTTTAAAGAACACGATCGACGAGGCCGAAAGTTTCGATGAAAAATACAGTGACATGGTTCAGGCCTGGAAAGATGATGATGTTGTTAAGATGACGAAAATAATAAACAAAGAGATAGAGAGCGATCCGGATCTGGAAATACTCTATACTAAACTAATATCCGACAGGAATAGGGATATGACGAAAAAGATCGAAAAATGGATCAGAGAGTATGAAGGTGAAATATTTTTCGTTGTGGTGGGTGCAGGTCATCTTACGGGAGACGACGGCATTGTAAATCTGCTTAGAAAAAAGGGATATGATGTACAAAAATTATAATTACTGCCGATCTCGAATCGAATCAGGTCTCTGTAATTTATGAAAAATATTTTTTAGAATATCTATAACGCCAAAGGTCTCTTTTTCCCGGCTCACATAAAAACTCTTTGTGTCAAGTTCTTCCCCAATATTTTTCCGTTCTTTTTTTGATGAAAGGATCTCCGTTGCGGATGAGTCTGCATTACCGGGCATAAAAGAAAGGTCCGAATCGGTCAGCCATTCAATATCATTAAGAGAGTCAGCAATAGCCACAAAAACATCCTTATCTTTTCCAAAATACTCCAGCCCCGTCATTTTATTGTGCCTCGAGGGTATAATATCTACTGCCACACTTGATCTTGTCACTCTTGCATAATCAAGATATTTAAGTTCTTCGCGAATTTTGTCATAAAATTTTTCCAGCGGCTGACCGTATTTTGTGAACATGCTTATTGTGGCAAGTCTTCGCGCGAACTTATAAACTTCGCTGTAATCGCAATCGATCAGAGTGTTTTCAAGCGTTTTGAGCTGTTCAACTATGTTTTCGGGAACGATGATCTCTTCTGTCCTCATGTCTTCCGATATCACACATCCTGTTTCCAGAACAGCCCCGTCGAACAATTCTAAAATATCAGGTATTTTTCTTTGCAGAAAACCCAGGTCGTTACCCGTGCAGATATAGACCTTAAAATCTTCGGGGCGTGATCTTAAAACATTTTTAAGGTCATCCTTTGATCCTTCAGACAAAAATTCATCGTTGGTTATAAGTGTTCCGTGGAGGTCGATACCTATGTGAACTAGTTTTTCAGTCATGCTCATTCCGAATTTTTAACCAAATTTATGATAAAATAATATCTTTTGCAAGTGAATTGTATGCTTGATACTGTAAAAAAAAATGTATATATTGCAATTAATTTTAAGATAAGGCAGGTTTATGGCTATTAAAACAGTGACGGTGGATTTTTGGGATACGATAGTACAGTACCCTTTCACAGACACTATATTTAAAATGAGAGTTGATCATTCCTTCAATATTTTTAAAAGTTATGACATCACTTATGACACGGCAGAAAAACTAATGCATTCGATCTATGGTTATTTTGAGGATCTGTGGCATAACAAAAGACTAACCCCTACCGCAAAGGAGATGTTTCTGTTTATACAAAACCTCATATCTTTAAAATTGAGAAAGGAGCATTTTGAGGAACTCGTATCTTATAACGAAACGCTGATAACCAGGGATCATTTTGATTTGAAGCCCGAGATAGCTGCCGCCATACGGTCTGTTTCGGAAAAATATAATATCGTAATAATATCCGATACCGGGTTCGAGCCGGGCAGAGAAATAAAGAACAGCTTAAAAAGGCACGGTCTGCTCGAACTTTTCAAATACTGTGTCTTTTCGGATGAAACAGGTTTTTCGAAACCGGACAAAAGAGCTTTTGAACTTGCTGCTAAAGTCAGCGGAAGCGATCTTTCCGAAATGATACATATCGGCGACAGAGAAGCAAAGGATATCGTCGGGTCCAGATCGGCCGGCATGAAGTCTGTTCTGTACACGGGATTCAGAGACGACGATAAAAATATTACCACCGCTGATTATACAGCGGGTTCATGGCAAGATGTTCTAAATATTCTGCAGCAGGTCTAAAACATGCATAAAAGCCCTGTTAAGAGATCTGGAAAGAATATCGCGGCAAGAATGCCGGAAAATACAAGGCACCTGCTGACTACAGTAATTTTGAGCGTTGCTTCGGCATTGTCGGCCGTGGCTTTCATGTTCTGTGTAAAAAAAATGTTCGCCATCACTTATCTGGAATTCGCACAAGGTTCCAAATTCTATTTTATAGCCGCGAGTTTTTTTACAATAACTTTAACTTCCCTTGCGGTCGGTTTACTGCTTTCTTTTTTCAGTTCCGACGCAGCAGGCAGCGGGATACCTCAGGTCAAATCGGCATACTGGAAAGAAATGGGCAAGATCCCAATTTTACCCGCCCTTATAAAATTTGCAGCAGGCGTTCTGAGTATCGGCGGCGGGAGCAGCCTGGGCAGGGAAGGTCCCTCGGTCTTTATCGGCAGCAGTATATCGACCAATTTGGAGAAATATCTGGGCGGGAATTATAAGAACAGAAGATCAGCCAATCTTATCGGCGCCTCTGCGGGTCTTGCAGCTGCTTTTAATACCCCTCTGGCCGCCATCAGCTTCGTAATAGAGGAAATAGTGGGAGACATGAACAACAGATATCTGGGAAAGGTCGTTCTTTCGTCCGTTGTCGGTGCTTTTGTTGTTTTTGCAATAATGGGAAGACAGCCCGCATTTGCACTTCCGCCGATCGATGATATTACCTGGCTCCATTATGTAGTGGTGCCTTTTGTCGCCTTTTCTTCGGCCTATCTCGCCATTCTGTATCAGAAATATACTCTTGCATACAGGAACAGGCTAAAGAAGAATAAAAAATATCCTAAATGGATGCTGCCGCTCTTCGGAGGTCTCGTAACCTGGGTCGTAGGCGTAACGGTATTTCTGATCACGGATAAGACGGGCATATTCGGACTCGGGTATCAGGACCTTTCCGATGCTATGAGCCACAGGATCGGATGGCAGATAGCCGCAATTCTCGTCGCGGGAAAACTTGTGGCCACTATTGCAAGCTACAGTTTTGGAGGCTGCGGGGGAATATTCGCGCCGTCTCTTTTTATAGGAGCCTTCTGCGGTTTTTTTGTCAGCGGGCTGTTGGGGTACTGGATACCCTTGACACCGGCGGACAGGATCGTGCTTGCCAGTGTCGGAATGAGCGTTTATCTGGGCACTCTTCTGCATGCTCCTCTCACATCTGTTCTGATCGTTTTCGAAATGACACATCAGTTCGAGCTCGTCCCCGGTTTAATGCTGGGTGTTATCATCAGTCAGTATATTGCAAAAAAATATTCAGAAATGAATTTTTATGACGCTCTTTTAATACAGGACGGGCATGAATATCATAAAATTAAACCTCCGATAGATCTGCAAAGCTGGCAGAAACTTCCGGTATCTGTTGTGGCGAACCCGAAAGTTGTATATATTGAAAAACTGGACAAAGAAGAGCTGGAGGAAGTAACAGAAAAATATCCTTTCTACGCATTTCCGCTTGTAAAGAACGGTCAGCTGCAGGGAATTTTGAGACGCTCCGAGATCAAAGACGCACTTAAAAATAATATGCTGCCGCGTATTCACGAAGCAGGAACATGTTATTCTGACCAGACCATAAAAGAGGTGGGAAATAAATTTATCGGTTATGATATTTATGCACTTACTGTAATTGACAGAGAGAGCGGCAAAATAAAGGGCATAATCACACTGCACGATCTAATAAGAGCCCAGGCAGGCCTTGAATCATAAGTGAATAATAAGGTTTTAAAGTGAGAGAAAGACTTTACGGAATACTGAGCGGGCTGATAATTAAACATAACGGCAAAGTCATTCTTTTTGCCGCCGCGGTCACCCTTATACAGCTTTATCTGGCAACGGGAATAGGGATCAAGAATCAGCTCGCCGATATGATGCCCGATGATGTGGCCCAGGTAGAATCCTTCACGAAGATAGTAGATGATTTTACATCTGATGCTCAGATAATGATCACCGTCAAAAGTGCGGAAAAAAATGAAGAAAAAATGATCGAGGCGGCGGAATACATAACCGGCGAGCTTTCCGTCATCGAACATGTGCAGCCTTCAGAGGATCAGGATCTTTCGCTTGTTCAGAGGCTAAAAATATTTTTTGGCAAAACCGG
>JAWOER010000220.1:0-8620 GCA_046482655.1 Candidatus Delongbacteria bacterium
ACACCAGCAAGGGCTATTTGGCCCAGATAGACCGCGGCAGGAACGTCATCAGAATGTCCAAGCCGCTAACGGAGGCCGATGGTAGCTGAAGTTAAGAAGAAACCAATACTCCGGCACATCATCACCGGTGTGGCTGTTGCTCTATGCACGCTCGTGGTGCTGGCGGCGGTGTTCCCGATACCGGCGTCGCATCAGCTGCTGGCAATACGGAGCGATTATGCGGTGATGGCGCAGGCGGAAGAGATAGGGGAGATAGTGGAGCAACGGGAACAGAACTCTAAGACGTACTATCTGGGGGATGGACGGTATGCGCTGGACGTTACCATTGGCAGCCAGCATTACAAGGATGATTCTGATAATCCCGATGAGTTATGGAAGGACATAGACACCACCATCGTGGAATCGCCCAAGGCAAACTGGGATTGGGAAGTTGTCAAGGGACACTGGCATTTGCTGATTCGAGCAGATACGACAGTCGCAGTTGGCAAGTCTGGGAACTGGCTTGGCTTCAGGTATGACGGGTTTGGTTATCTGGATTGGGCTACCAAAGACTACGAGATGCTCCAGACTCGACAAGCGGTCACTCCGACAGTAGAGAGCAATCGAATTGTCTGGGATGGCATCTTCGGCGCAGGAACACGACTGGAGTATGTCTATACAAGTGATGGGTTCAAGACAAACATCTATATCGAGCAGTCCGCTAGGACCTGGCTGGTTAATAATCCGCCCAGTTCTTTCGGGCTTGATAATCAGACTTCATACCTCGTGGGTTACGCTGAGTGTGATTGGCAGAGTTCCTATCCTGCCGAAGGTGCTGGCGGCAATCCTATCAACTGGGATGGCGTTAATGAGTTCATAGAGAGCGGGGTGTACTGGCGGGACACGATAAAGGACAAACTGGTAACTGCTCTGCCTATCGGATGGGCGATGCACGAAGATGCTGCCCTTGAGGAGCAGGTTAAAGTCAGATACAGGTTCTATCAGCATACGAATGCAAAGCATTACCTCTTGTTCGGAGCGAGGGTTTTGGATTTGAACGCCTTTTCTGAAGGCACAATCGTAATAGACCCCACGCTGGATTTGCAGGTGGGGGCGAATCTGGGTGATGTGCATGAAGCAGAGAGTAGCGGGGGCATCCAGGATATTACTTCCGTTTATCATATGTCAAAGACGACCCCCGCAAGATACTGGGGTGCTCATCGGTGGACTAGTGCCTCTCTCCCTGCACAAGGGGACACCATAGATGTTGCCTATGTTGAATTGTATGTATATAGCACCTTATATGATGATCCTAACATCAATCTGCACTTTGAAAAGGCGGCAGCACCCGCTCAATTCAGCACAGATGACTATGACGTAACAGGCCGTACACGAACAACTGATTCAGTAAGCTGGGTGGCCAATTCTATAGGGTCTGGCTGGAAGCAGTCGCCTAGCCTGGTCGACCCCTTGCAGGAAGTGATTGACGCATATTCTCCCACTGCCCTGGCTCTTATTTGCAGACCAAACACTGATGCCAGCAAGAGGCTCTATACCTACGCATACAACCAGGGCAGCACATACGGAGCAAAACTTCATATAGAGTACACGGGGCAACCCGAAATCTCCAACACTCCCAGTTCCTACAACTTCGGCACGGTGTCTGTCGGCGGCGACGCTGCGACTGGCCTCGACTACTTCACCATCACCAACACCGGCAGATATGAGAATGATATTGATCCCTTCGGGCACTGTAACTATCGGAAGCGAAAAAGGAAGTATTAATGAAAAACCCGTACATGATGTTTATGTGGAAGAATTTTATATTGATGAACATGAGGTTACAAATTCCCAGTTCAGAATATTTGTAGAAGAAACAGGATATAAATTGCCCCGACATATTTTGTTCGACAGATTTAACGGACCGAACCAGCCTGTCGTAGGTGTATCTTTCAAAGCTGCGCAGGCATACGCAAAATGGGCGGGTAAAAGACTTCCGACTGAATATGAGTGGGAAAAAGCTGCAAGGGGCGGTCTAAAGGGTTTAAAATATCCCTACAGCAACCAGATCGATCCTTCAATGGCCTGTTATGACCTGAACCCGGCAAATGACGGTCCTGCAGATGTGAAAAGCTATGGTCCGAATGACTACAAAATTTACGATATGGCCGGAAATGCAGCTGAATGGACAAATTCACAAGCTCTACCCTATCCGGACGGTACACTCCTTAAAAGTTATAGTGAGGAACATAAGGTCATACGGGGCGGAAGCTGGAGAGACATAAAGACGAATATTACTGTTTATTCCAGAGAATTTAAAGATGAGAACTGGACCAGTAACGGTGTAGGCTTCAGATGTGTTATGGACAATTAAGACCGGAGATGTATGAGCAGTCCTGATTCATACAGATCCCTGTTACTTGAACTGTTAAGAAGAGATTTGATCAAATATCTCAATTTCAGAAGTCGTGTGTATTCCGAAGATCTTCCCCTTAAAACCGAGGGTGTGACTTTTGGTTACCGTCTGATTCATTCAAAAAATAAACAGCAGGACAAAATGAAGAACTTTGAATCTCTGAAAGAACTTGAAAAAACAGTTTTGGAGTGCCGGGAATGTGCTCTGCACAAGACCAGAAATAAAGTCGTTTTTGGAAAAGGTTCTGCAAAGGAGAGGCTTGTTATTATCGGTGAGGCACCGGGTGGTGAAGAGGATAAGACAGGAATACCCTTTGTCGGAAGGGCGGGGCAATTACTTACAAAGATGCTGGCTGCAATTAATATTGAGAGGGAAAATGTTTATATTTGCAATGTGCTTAAGTGCAGACCGCCGAACAACAGGGATCCTCTGCCCGAAGAAATAAGAAAATGTTCGTTCTATTTGGATAAGCAGCTTGAGTTTCTAAAACCGAGATACATTCTTGCTTTGGGCAGGATCGCAGCTCAGAGATTATTGGGTATTCAAACAACGATGAAAGAGCTAAGGGGGGCGATACACAACTACAAGGATATTCCTGTCATAGTAACATACCATCCTTCGGCTCTATTGCGTAATTCCAAATGGAAATATCCTGCATGGGAAGATTTGAAAAAACTAAAAGAACTTTTGGATAAACCGGATGCTTAGGAGCAAAAAAAGAATAGAGAGTTTAAGAAAGAAATTAAAAAAATACAATGATCTGTATTACAAGCACGGTATTTCGAAGGTCAGTGACTATGAATATGATAAACTCATGAAAGAGCTGGAGCAACTCGAGTCTCTGGAAAAAGAAAAGGATCTTTTTGCTGATACAAAAGATAGTTCACCGTCAAAAACTGTCGGTTCTGACCTTACAGAGGGTTTCAAAAAGGTCAGGCATCATAATAAAATGTTATCAATATCCAACAGCTACAGTACAGATGATCTGAAAGAATATGACAGCCGGATAAGAAAAATACTTGACACAGAAGATGAGATCGAATATTGTGTTGAATACAAGATAGACGGTGTTGCCGTGTCCCTTTTGTACAAAAACGGTAAGCTGCAAAGAGCTTTAACAAGAGGGAACGGTGAAATTGGTGATGATATTACAGAAAATTTCAGAACAGTAAAAAATGTGCCTGCGGATATTCACTATGAACTGGACTTTGAAGTCAGAGGTGAGATATATATAAGCAGAGATAATTTTTCTCTTCTTAATCAGAGTCGCAAGTCTCACGGTTACGAATCATTTGCAAATCCCAGGAATGCGGCAGCAGGTTCGATCAAATTACTGGACAGTAACGAAGTAGCCGAACGGCCTTTAAGTTTTATAGCCTACTATTATGACGGGGACAGATCTGCTGATTCTCAATCCGGAAATATCGAAGTACTGAAAAAGTTTAATTTCCCGACTGCGGATTTTTACCATATCTGCACAGGTATTAAAGATGTTATTGATATTTGTGCCGAACACGAGTCAAAGAAACATGATCTCGATTATGAGATCGACGGAATGGTCATCAAAGTAAACAGTCTTGACCTTCACAGTAAACTAGGCCACACCTCCAAGTCGCCAAGGTGGGCCATCGCCTATAAATTTCGCCCCGACAGGGCAGAGACAGTGCTAAAAGATATTATATTTCAGGTGGGAAGAACGGGAGTTGTGACGCCGGTAGCTATGCTGGATCCTGTTAAGCTTTCTGGAACAACCGTAAAAAGGGCAACTCTTCATAATTTTGATGAAATAAAGAACAAAGATATCCGTATCGGGGATGTAATTGAGGTCGAAAAATCAGGAGAGATAATTCCCAAGATCATCAAAGTCAATACAGAAAAACGCCCGCCCGGTCTAAAAGAATTTGAAATGATAGAGAATTGTCCGGCATGCGGTCAAAAACTTGTAAGGCTAGATGGCGAAGTTGCCTACAGATGTGTCAATTCGTCATGCCCCGCTCAGCTCGAAAGACAGATCGTACACTTTTCTGGAAAAGCCGCCATGGATATTGAGGGAATGGGTCCTCAGATGGTATCGACCCTTCTTTCAAAAAACAAGATATCAGGTATTTCCGATATATATAAACTGACAAAGAGCGATCTTTCAGGTATCGAAGGCATGGGAGAAAGGTCTTCTGAGAATCTGATCAAAGGTATAAATGAGAGTAAATCAAAAAGTCTGGAAAATCTTATCTTCGGACTGGGTATAAGGCATATTGGTAAAGAAGCTTCGATATTGCTGGCAAAAAAGTTCATGAATATGGATGAACTAATAAAAGCTGATCACGGAACGCTTGTGTCTCTAAATGATTTCGGAGATATTATGGCAGATTCTGTCGTTGCATATTTTTCCAACAATATGAACCTTGAACAAATAAAAAAATTGGGATCCTACGGCGTAAATATGAAATGCTTTAGGGAGCACACTGTTCAAAATAAATTTTTTGACGAAAAAGTTTTTGTCATTACCGGTACCTTTTCGGATATGGATAGAGAAGAGATCAAAAATATAATAACTGATAATAACGGAAAAGTATCGTCATCCGTCGGTAAAAACACCGATTGCCTTCTCTGCGGAAAAAACCCCGGATCAAAACTAGATAAGGCAAAAGAGGCAAAGATAAAAATTATTTATGAAGATGAATTAAAAAGTATCCTCGAAAAGGCGTGATTATATATGCTTTTTAGCTTGACTATTTAAAAACATATGCTTAATTTTTATAGTTAAGTAAGTTGAGGGTTTGTAAAACAGGAGAGGTATTTTAGATGAAATTGAAATCAGGAACAGTATTACTAGCAGTGCTCATGCTGCTTATAAGTTCATACGGAGCTTCACTGACCGGTCACTCGGGCATGATCAAACTAATGAACCCCGAAACTCACGGGAGCGGTTATTTTAGCCTTAATCTCTCGACCTTAATGGGTTCGGGAGCAGAAAATGGCGGCGGACTGGATGGTTACGACTATAACGATTATTTTCAGTCAACAAATCATCTCTCAATAAATGTAAGTCTCGGAAACTATGTGGATCTGGGCGGTAAAGCGTCTTTTGTCTATGATTCAGCAAAAATGAACGAAGAAAATTATGATCTGAAAAAACTGAACAATGTTGAGATCGGAATACGGACATCTTTTAAAAGAGAGGGTTTTTTTAGAGCCGGTATGTATCTTTACGGTCATGTTCCCGTTTTAAAAAAATACGATGATTTTGAAGAATTTACAGGTTTTGAGCCATTAAGTGATGTAGCTTTCGGCAACACAGCGAATTCAGTAAGATACTACAACCATAGAAAATTCAGTGATGAATTTTTATATAATCCCAAAAGCAGTTTTGGCGGCAAGCTCATGACATCTATGGGAAATGATTATTTCAGAGTTCTTCTTAACGGGGGATACTTGTGGAGAACTGCTGATGAAAAAGCGGATCATGAAGATTTGAATGATCCCGCTGACAGCACAACTTATGTGGAAGACTGGAAGGCACCCACACTCAATATTCTGCCTGATGTTTGGACTCTCGGCGGTGGTATGGATATTTATCTTGGAAAGCACGCAAGAATGTTCCTTGAGTGGGACGGCGAGATATTAACAGATAAAAAAGACACAATAGAGAAAAGATATGTCAACGGGAGTGATTATGATACTTTAGAAGTTGATGTTAATATTTCCGGTGAAGAGTTCGTTCAAAGAGTTGGTGGAGGCTTTAAATTCGTGGGCAATGACAATTTTTCCGCTACAATAGGAAGTTTCTTTGCACTGAACGAGCATGCTCCAAAATGGCAGGTTTACGCAGGCATTACCTTTTCGGGAAATATGATAAATCCCGATCCTGACAGCGATCTTGACGGTGTCTGTGATCCGTGGGTAAGCGAACAGGGTCAGCTCAAAAGATATGCAGATGTTTGTACGGGTATCGACAAATGTCCCAACACAAAGCCCGGCGTTCCTGTAGATGAATACGGTTGTGCAACTCCCGATACGGATAATGACGGCGTGTGCGATCCCTGGGTGGAAGAACTGGGTTTGCAGGAGGATTTTGCAAAGGTATGTACAGGGATTGATCTTTGCCCGGATACTCCTGCGGGAGCACCGGTGGACAAAGACGGGTGTACAGAACCCGATACAGACAAGGACGGCGTGTGTGATCCGTGGGTTGAAGAACTTGAACTGTCTGATAATTTCAGTCATATTTGCAAAGGTCTCGATAAATGTCCCGATACTCCTCTCAATGTGGAAGTTGATGAACACGGATGTCCGGACCCCGACAGCGACAATGACGGAGTTTGTGACCCGTGGGTAACAGAAAACGGTCTTTCAGAAGAATATGAAAATATATGCTCCGGATCTGACAAATGTCCCGACACTCCTGCCGGCGTGCCGGTCGACAGAGACGGATGTCCGAATCCAGACAGGGACGGAGACGGAATTTGTGATCCGTGGGTAATGGACATGGGGCTTTCTGAAGAGTATGCTCATATCTGTGTCGGCAGCGATAAATGTCCTGACGAGCCGGAAACTGTCAACAGTTTTGAAGACGATGACGGCTGTCCGGATGCTATTATACTAAAGAAAGATGAAACAATTACTCTTGATAATATTTATTTCAGGTTAGGTTCTGCCGATCTGGAGCCCGAATCCTTCCAGACACTCAATTCTCTGAGAAGAGTGTTTATTGACAACCCAGGTATTGTTGTCAGGATCGAGGGCCATACCGACAGTCAGGGTAGTGATGCTTACAACCTTAAATTGTCTGAGCAGAGGGCCAACACGGTTGCAGAGTATATAGTTAATGTACTCGGTATAAGCAGGGATCAGGTAAGCTCAGTCGGCTATGGAGAGGCAAGACCTGTTGCCACCAATAAAACTTCTGCCGGAAGGGCCCAGAACAGAAGGATTGAATTCAGGGTTATTTCCACAAGATAAAACTAAATTCAGAGGAGAGGCTCATGTCTAGCTTCCAGAAAGATAATGAAGATAATTTTGATATCAGCAGGTCAGAGATATTCAATTCCGATTATTATTTCGACGACATTATCGAAGAGTTGAATGAATCCGGACTATATTCAGAGGAGGACCTTGCAGTTCCCCCGAATGAAAAAAAATCACCGGACACAGAAGGTATCAGCGAAAAAATGAGCGGCATTCAGCAGGATCTGACTCACAGGATACAAAAATTAGAGCAGAAGGTATTTAACACGAGTGAAATGCTTTTTAATACTAAAAGTGAATTAGTTCAGATCATTCAGAAAATGCAGAATAATCTTCTTCTGATGAAATTTGAAACAGAGGAAGGTATTAATAAGATCGGCGATCTTATTAAAGATAAACTCTCGCAAGACAGTGTTAAGGAAAAAGCTTTTGAGGAGCTCTATTCGCAATTGGAGGCATATAAAAGAGATTTTATGTATTCTGCGGTAAAACCCTTTATTCATGATCTTTTACTTTTGTACGACAGAATAGACAGCGAAATAGCCCATCACGGAAATAAAGTTGACGATACCTGTTCAAAGCTCATATCTTTCAGAGACGAACTGCTGGAAATATTGTACAGAAATGATATTACCCCCCTGGAAAGATCCCGTGAATGCGAAAAGTTCGATCCGGAAAAGAGCAATGTTGTAGATAAATGCAAAACTGAAAGGTCAGAGCTCGACAATTTGGTAAAATCTGTTCTCAAGGTCGGGTTTAAAAGAGGAGATAATCTGATCCGCCCCGAGATGATCCAGATCTATAAATATTCTACAAATCAGGATTCGTGATAAATGTCTTTTTTTGACAAAATAAAAGAAAAACTAAAAGGGAAAAAAAAATCAGGATCTCATCTTGAGGAAATACGCAGGAAGAGAAGTATTCAGCTGTATGAGGCTGCAGTAGCATACTACAAGAGAAAAGATTATGTAAACAGCAAAAAGTTTTTCGAAAAGTCACTTCAGTATAATCCGGAAAATCAGGATGCAAAACATAATCTGACGGTCGTAAAACGCCAGATCGAGCTGATCGAAGAACAAAAAAGATCTAAACAGGAAAAAAAAGACGGCGCGATCAACAGGACACTTTCTCAGGTAAGCGAGGATATATTAAAGCAGGCGGCAAGTACAGAAGAAAAAAATGAAAGATTCTACTATAAGGCATTAAGACTGGATTCTGACTCAACCGAAGAAGAAATAAAGAACAGAATAAACACAGAGT